>JBLNAC010000054.1:0-5542 GCA_050259155.1 Syntrophothermus sp. | reverse complement strand
GAGCGTCTTGACCTCGCGCCCGCGGTGGACTGCCAGCTCCCGCCGCACCGTCGCGTCGTGGTGCCCGAGCAGCTCGAGCCAGCGCCGGTCGCCGAGCCGCGCCGCCGTCTCGGTCGAGGCGACGATGTCGGTGAAGAGGATCGTGGCGAGGGAGCGCTCGACGCCGTGCGCGCCGCGGCTGCCGACGAGGAACTCCTCCACCTCGTCGAGCAGCGCCGCCTGGTCGCCGACCATCGGCAGGTGGTCGTCGCCCTCGAGCTCGACCAGGCGGGCGCCGGGGATGTGCCCGGCGAGGTACCGCGCCTGCGCGACGGGGATCATCCGATCCCCGACCCGGTGCAGCACCAGGGCCGGCGCCGAGATCGAGGGCAGCGCCGGGCGCACGTCGATCTCCCGGTACAGGTCGATCAGGTCGACGGCTCCCTGAGGGCTCGTCCCCTGCCGCAGCAACCGGCTCCAGAGTCGTTCGAAGTCCGGGTTGCCGGCCTCGCTCGGCGCCCATTGCCGGACCGTCACCGGGCCGCCCCACTCGGCGATCACCCGCTCGCGCCACATGTCGAGGCCTTCGGCGGAGATCCCGGGCTCGAAGTCCGGGGCCCGCAGCATCCGCGCGTAGGTCCCGTACAGCACCAGCGAGGCGACGCGCTGGGGGTGGGTGGCCGCGAACAGGGCCGACATCGGCCCTCCCTCCGAGATCCCGAACACCGCGGCCCGCTCGAAGCCGACGGCGTCCATCACCGCACCGAGGTCGTCCATCGACTCCTCGAGCGTCGGCGGCCGCCCGGGGCGGTCGGAGAGCCCCTGACCTCGCTTGTCGAAGACGACCAGGCGCGAGAAGGACGCCAGGCGCCGCAGGAAGCTGGCGGTCGCCGGCTCCTCGGCCAGCAGCTCGACGTGCGAGACGAAGCCGGGCACGAGGACGAGGTCAAGCGGGCCCTCGCCGCGGACCTGGTAGGCGATGTTGACCCCATCGACCGACCTCGCGTATCGGGTTGGAGTATCCATCGCCCTCCCCGCCCACTCTAGGGCCTCGGGGCGCGACCCCGTGGCTTCGCCCCGGCTCAGGCGGGTGGGTTCTCCGCGTACTGGGGCGCCGAGTCGCCGATCTGATGCCAGTTGGCTTTGTAGGCGACCTGGAGATGGAAGCTGGGCTCGAGCTCCAGCTCGCGCATCAGACCCGCCGCGACAAAGTATTTCTCGCCGAGGTCGTCGTAGATGCTCGAGCCGCAGTTGCTGCAGAAGTTGCGCGGCGCGAACTCGCTCTCGTAACGCGTGACCAGGTCCTCGCCCTTGGTGAAGTGGAAGTTCTCCTTGGCGACGACCACACCCGCCAGGCTCGACCCCGTCCAACGCTGGCACCGGCTGCAGTGGCAGTAGCCAAGCGCCTCCGGATCGGTCACCTCGTATTCGACCCCACCGCACAGGCAGGCCCCCTTCAGCGTCTCAGCCATGCCGATCCCTCCTATATGTGGCGTTGCGGTAACCCAGGCCAACGCTAACCGCCGGCCGGTCGCGGCGCAATTGCCTCCTCGTCCCCGCGATCGGGCCGGCGCGCTCCGATTGGGAGCATGCGCCCGGGCGTGCCGCTTCGTCGCGGGCGGTCCCCGGCGAGCGCTTGCGCCGCGCTATGTTCCATCTCGGAGGCGCCGGGACGGAGCCGGAGGCCATGGGCGAGCAACTCAGCATGCTGGACACGATGTTCCTCGAGCTCGAGCAGTTCGACGAGGCCGCCCACATGCACATCGGCGCGGCGCTCGTCTTCGACCCGCTCCCCGGCGGCGGGACGCCGGACATCGCCGAGCTCCGCGGCCACGTGCGCGACCGGATCAGCGTGCTGCCGCGCTTCTCCCAGTGCCTCTCGGACACGCACGCGGGTCCGCTGCGATGGCTGACCTGGGAGCCGGCCGAAGACCTCGACGTCGACGCCCATGTGCTTCGCGCGACGCTGCCGGCGCCGGGCGGGGAGAGCGAGCTGAGCGAATGGCTGGGGGACTTCTGGAGCCATCGCCTGGACCGCCACCGGCCGCTGTGGGAGATGACCCTGGTCGACGGTCTCGAAGGGGGACGCTGGGCGCTGGCGACGAAGACGCACCACTGCCTCGTCGACGGCGTCGGCTCGGTCGACATCGGCAATGCCCTGCTCGACGACTCCCCGGAGGCGGCGGCGGGCCGCCCGCGGCCGCGGGCCGGTGAGAAGGCCCGGACCAGGGAGGGTGGCCGCCTCTGGCTCTCGCCCGGTGCGGTCCTGCGCGGGGCGCGGGCCGGAGCCGGCGCCGTCCTCCACCCGCGGGAGTCCTTCGATCGCGCCCTATCCGCGGCCGAGCTGATCGTGCGCGAGGAGGTGATCGGCGCGCCGCGGACGAGCCTCAACGGCCCGATGAGCGGGACCCGCCTGTTCGAGGTCGTGCGCATGGACCTCGCCGAGGTGAGGGCGGTGAAGGACGAGCGCGGCGGCACCGTCAACGACGTCGTGCTCGCCCTCTGCGCCGGCGGCCTGCGGCAGCTCCTGCTCTCCCGCGGCGACGAGCTCCCGGAGGCCGGGCTGCGGGCCCAGGTCCCCGTCAACATCCGCTCCCTCGACAAGGAGCACGCGCTGGGCAACGAGCTGACGTCGCTGTTCGTCGAGCTGCCGGTGGCCGAGCCGGACCCGATCGCCCGCTACCGCCGCATCGTCGATCGCGCGGCGCAGCTCAAGTCGGGCTCGCAGCGCTCAGGGGGCAAGACGATCGTCGACCTGGCCGACCTGGGACCGCCGCTGTTCGGCGCGGTGCTCGCCCGTCTGATGTTCGGCAGCACCCGGATGTTCAACCTGACGATCACCAACGTCCCCGCGTCCCGGCAGCGGCTGTACGCGTTCGGCGCCCCTCTGGTCGAGATCCTGCCGCTGGTCCCGCTGTTCGCCGGGCACACGGTCGGCATCGCGGTCGTCAGCTACGACGACTCGATGGTCTTCGGCCTCAACGCCGACCGGATGACGGCGGCCGACGTCGGGGTGCTCGCGGAGGGCATCCGGCGCTCCTTCGCCGAGCTGCGGCCCTCCGCGGTCTCGGAGCCCTCCTAGGGCCGCCCCTCGTAGGCGGCCGTGAGCAGCGAGGCGAGCTCCGCGAGCATCGGCATCCTCGGGTTGGTCCTGAGGCTCGGGTCGGCGAAGGCGTTCCTGACCAGCTCCGGCAGGGCGCCCTCGAACTCCTGCCGGCCCACGCCCGCATCCGCCAGCGATCTCGGCATGCCTACCGCGTCGAGGAGCTCGTCGACACGGGCAAAGAAGCGACCGCGCCTCTCGTCCATGGTCCTGCCGCCGAGCCCCAGCACCCAGCCCATCTGCGCGTACTTCTCGGGGGCCACGTAGGTCGAGTACCCGGGCGCCGGCATGAACTTCGTCGGTATCGACGCGTTGTAGCGCAGGACGTGGGGAAGGAAGATGCCGTTGGCGCGGCCGTGGGGGATCCCGAAGCGGGCGCCGACCGCGTGTGCCAGGGCGTGGTTGACGCCGACGAACGCGTTCGAGAAGGCCAGCCCGGCGATCGTCGCCGCATTCGACATCCTCGTCCGGGCCTCGAGGTCGGCGCCGTCGGCGAAGGCACGGGGCAGGGCCTCAATGATCAGGTTGATCGCCTGCATGCAGAACGCGTCCGTGTAGGCGGAGGCGAATATCGAGACCCCCGCCTCGAGCGCGTGGGTGAGCGCGTCGACGCCGGTGTCCGCGGTGACCGCGGGCGGCATCGAGAGGGTCAGGGTGGGGTCGATGATCGCCACGTCGGGCACCAACGAGTAGTCCACGAGGGTCACCTTCCGTCCGCCGGCGCTGACGACCGCGGCCGGGGAGACCTCGGACCCGGTGCCCGCGGTGGTGGGGACGGCGACCAGCCGCACCGTGTGCTCGACGTCCGGGTAGTGGGCGACTCGCTTGCGGGCGTCGAGGAAGGGCAGCGAGAGCTCGCGCAGGGTGACCTCGGGGCTCTCGTGGAAGAGCCGCATCGCCTTCGCCGCGTCGAGGACCGAACCCCCGCCCACGGCGACGATGGAGTCGGCGCCGAACTGGCCGAGGACCTCGGTGCCGGCGCGGATCTGCGCCTCGGTCGGCTCCGGCTGGAGGTCGGAGAAGACGTGGACGCCGGACCCGCCGAGGTGGCGGCGGACCTCGTCCACGACCCCCCGCGCCTCGCCGTCGACGTCGGTCACGATCAGGAACTGCGAGCCCTTCGCTTCCCGCAGCGCCTCGAGCGACCCGGCGTTGAAATACGTGTCGGAGGGAACGCGGAACCATTGCGGCGGGGCCTGGCGCCGGGAGACGGTCTTCACGTTGAGGAGGTTCATGTAGTTGACGTTGTCGGTCGTGTTCGAGCCTCCCCAGGTCCCGCAGCCGAGCGAGAAGGTCGGGGTGAGGGAGTTGTAGATCCCGCCCAGGGCGCCGACCGCGGTGGGGGCGTTGACGAGGATGCGGCCGGTGCGGACGCGCGCCGCGAAGCGCTGGATCACCGGCTCGTCGGCGGCGTAGACGGCCGAGGTGTGGCCGAGCCCGCCGTGCTCGGTGACCAGCTCGCAGGCGGCGACCGCGTGATCGACCGAGGGCGAGCGGACGAGCCCGAGCACCGGCATCAGCTTCTCCTGGACCAGGGGATGGGCCCCCAGCTCGGCCAGCTCGGAGGGCAGCGGCGCCAGCAGGACCTTGACCCCGTCGTCGACCGGGAAGTCGGCCATCGCGCCCAGGTTGACGCAGGACTGGCCGATCGCGCCCGGTTCGACGCTCCCGTCGGCAGCGAAGGCGAGGCCGGCGAGGGTCTCCACCTCCTCGGCATCCAGCATGCGAGCGCCCAACCGCTCGAACTCGCCGACCACGGCGTCATAGATCGGCTCATCGATCACGCAGGTCTGCTCGGCCGGGCAGATCACCGAGGAGTCGAAGGTCTTGGAGATCAGCATGTCGACGACCGCCATCCGCACGTCGGCGCTGCGGTGCAGGTAGACGGGAGCGTTGCCGGCGCCGACGCTGAGGGTCGGCTTGCCCGCCGCGTTCGCGGCGGCGACGGCCTTCGGCCCCCCCGTCGTCCAGATCAGGTCGACGCCGTCGTGGTGGAACAGGTACTGGGAGACGTCGAGGGTCGGATCGGGGATGACCTGCAGGGCGTCGGGCGGCAGCCCGGCCTCCTCCCCGGCCCGCTGGAGGATCTCCACCGCCCGCACCGCGCAATCGGCGGCGCGCGCCGAGGGGCGGAAGATGACGGCGTTGCGCGTCTTCGCGGCCACGATCGACTTGAACAGCGCGGTCGAGGTCGGATTGGTGATCGGGATCAGCGCCAGGACGACCCCGAGCGGCTCGGCGACGTACTGGATGCCGTACTTGGGGTCCTCATCGATGACGCCCACCGAGCGCTTGTCCTTGAGGTAGTCGAAGAGGAACTCGGTGGCGATGTAGTTCTTGACGACCTTGTCCTCGAGGACGCCGAAGCCGGTCTCCCGGAGGGCGAGCTCGGCCAGGTCGAATGCGTTTTCGAGCCCGGCGACGACCATCGCCCAGACGATCTCGTCGACCGCATCCTGG
>JBLNAC010000053.1:0-5762 GCA_050259155.1 Syntrophothermus sp. | reverse complement strand
TCACCCCGATCCACTTCGACCTGACGGACCGGGGCGGGCTGGCGGCGCTCGCCAAGTGGGACTTCGAGCGGATCCTCGGCTCATCGGCCGGCACCCCGGCGACGTGAGCGAGGACGCGCGGCGACGCGCGGCGGAGCTGCGCGCGGAGCTGAACCGGCACAACCGCCTCTACTACGTCCTCGACGAACCCGAGATAGGCGACGACGAGTACGACGCGCTGCTTGACGAGCTGCGGTCGATCGAGGGCGAGTTCCCCGAGCTGCGCACCCCGGACTCGCCCACCCAGCGGGTGGGGGCGCCGCCGCTGGAGCGGTTCGAGCAGGTCGAGCACCTGGAGGCGATGCTCTCGCTCGGGAACGCCCGCAACGAGGAGGAGCTGCGGGCATGGGAGAGCCGCCTCGCCAACCACCTGAAGCGGCTCGACATCGCCGCGTCGGAGTTCAGCTACACGACCGAGCCGAAGATCGACGGGCTGGCGGTCACCCTCACCTACGAGGACGGCGTGCTGGTCCGGGGCGCCACCCGCGGCGACGGGCGCGTCGGCGAGGACGTGACCCAGAACCTGCGCACGATCGGCTCGGTGCCGCTGCGGATCCCCGACGCTCCGGAGCTGGTCGAAGTGCGGGGCGAGGCCTACCTGCCGATCGCGGCCTTCAAGGCGCTGAACGAGCGGCGGGCTGCTGCCGGCGAGCCGACCTTCGCCAACCCGCGCAACTCGGCCGCCGGCTCGATCCGCCAGCTGGACCCGGCGCTGGCCGCGGAACGACCGCTCTCGACCTGGATCTACGGCATCGGCGGGGCGCGCGGGCTCGAGTTGGCGACGCACATGGACGAGGTCGAGTGGCTCGCCGACCGCGGGTTCAAGGTCAATCCCGATACCGAGCACCACTCCGGGATCGAGGCGGTGGTGAGCCGCTGCCGCTGGTGGGAGGGGCGACGCGAGGATCTCGACTACGAGATCGACGGGGTCGTCGTCAAGGTCGACGAGAGGGCGCTCTGGCGCGAGCTCGGCGTCGTCGGACGGGAGCCGCGCTGGGCGATCGCCTGGAAGTTCCCGCCGACCACGGCGACGACGACGATGACGAAGGTGGTCTGGAACGTCGGCCGCACCGGTCACCTCGTCCCCTTCGCGATGCTCGAGCCGGTGCACGTGGGCGGCGTCACCGTGACCACCGCGACCCTCCACAACGAGGAGGACCTCGAGCGCAAGGATGTGCGTGAGGGCGACCGGGTCGTGGTGATGCGGGCGGGCGACGTGATCCCGCAGGTCGTCTCGCCGAAGCTGCCGCGCGACAATCCTCGCGCGCGCAGGCCGAAGCCGCCGCGCGAGTGCCCCGCCTGCGGCACCCCGACCGAGAAGCGCGAGGGCTCGGTCTTCACGATCTGCCCGAATCGGACCGGCTGCCCCGGACAGTCCTTTCAGCACGTCAAACACTTCGTCAGCAAAGGGGCGATGGACATCGACGGGCTCGGCGAAAAGCAGGCGCTGAACTTCCTCCAGCAGGGCCTGATCGCCGACGTCGCCGACATCTACGACCTGAGCGAGGAGCGGCTCGTCGGCCTGGAGCGGTTCGCCGAGACCTCGGCCCGCAACCTCGTCGCCGCGATCGACGCCTCGCGGCGGCAGCCGTTCAAGCGCGTCCTCTACGCGCTCGGGCTGCCCGGCGTCGGCGCCGTCACCGCCGAGGCGCTGGCCGACCACTTCGGCTCGATCGACGCCCTCCACGAGGCCGACCCCGAGGCGATCGAGGAGGTCGAGGGGGTGGGTCCGATCATGGCGGTCCAGATCCACGAGTCGCTCGCGGACGAGGACACCTGGGCGCTGGTCGAGAAGCTGCGCGAGAAGGGCCTTCGGCTCGAGGCGGACGCGTCCGAACGGCGCCGGGCGGGGGGTCCGCTGGAAGGGAAGACGGTCGTCCTCACCGGCACGCTGCCGCGGCTGACCCGTGAGGAGGCCGCCGCGCTGGTGAAGTCCGCCGGGGGCAAGGTGACCAGCTCGGTCTCGAAGAAGACCGACTTCGTCGTCGCCGGCGAGAGCCCGGGGGCGAAGCTCGCCAAGGCGGAGTCGCTTGGGACCCGGGTGCTCGACGAAGCCGGCCTGCTGGCCCTGGTCGAGCCCTGAATCAGTAGGAGGCGACGAGGCCGGCGATCCGGTCCTGGTCGAGATGGGCGAGGGAGAGGTCGCCGACGCTGCCCATCAGGACGGAGAAGATCATCACCCGGCCGCTGGCGTTGAAGCAGTAGCCGGAGAGATTGCTGACGCCCGTCAGGGTGCCCGTCTTGACCCGGCAGCGCCCGTAGGCGGGGGTGCCGCGCATGCGACCGGCCACCGTCCCCTGCTTGCCGGCGACGGCGAGGTCTTCGATGAACTGCGTGCCCACGCGCTGCTCGCGCATCGCTGCAAGGAAGTCGGCGATCTGGCGCGGCGAGGCGCGCCCGGTGCGGCTCAGGCCGGACCCGTCGACCGCGTGCAGGCCGGAGCCGTTGGCGCGCGCGAAGGCCTCGACCACGGCGGCGCCGGCGGCGGTTGTGCCGGCGCCGCCCACTTCCGCGCCGAGCAGCTTGATCAGCATCTCGGCGAAGAAGTTGTAGGAGTAGACGTCGGTGAAATCGACGATCCGGCTCAGCGTCGGCGAGCGGACCGTCGCCAGCGGCCGCGCGTTGGGCGGCGTCACGCGCAGGGCGACCGTGGCCGGGATCCGGATCCCGGCGCCGATCAGGGACCTCGCCAGCTTCGAGGCGGCGAGCTTCGCCGGATCCGAGGAGAAGTGGCTGTAGAGGCTGGCGCCGGCGCGTCCCGAGTTGAGGTCGAGGCCGGAGAGGGGGCCGATTTCCGTGCTGGTCGCGTAGCCCGAGTCGGCGACGCCGCGAAGTCGGTCGAAGATCGAGTCGTCGGCGTAGAGCCGACCGGTGACGGCGCGGATGCCATCGGCCCGGAGCTGAGCCCGCAGCCCGAACAGGTTCGTCCCGACGCCGGAGAGATAGCGGTCGTAGAAGGCGGGCGTGCCGAGCGTCGGGTCTCCGGCCCCGCGGAGATAGAGGCTGCCGTGGTAGACGCCGTCGGCGGTCAGCCGTCCGTCGCCGAAGAGCTTTGTCGCGATCCTCCGTTCCGGGCCGAGCCGGGCGAGGACCGTGCCGGTCGTGAAGAGCTTCATGTTCGACGCCAGCGGACGCTGGCGCCCGACCGCGCTGCCGCAGACGACGCGGCCGCTCGCGGCGTCGACGACGATCAGGCCGCTGCGCGGACCGCCTCCCTGCTGCAGCCAGGCGCGCCTCTGGCCGCAGACGGGGCCGGCGGCACCGGCGCCGCCGGCAGCGCCGAGGATTAGCGCCCAGGCGGCGGCGAGTGCAATCGCTGCGCGTCTCATCGTTGGCTGCAACACCAAAGACCGTCAAGGTAGCGGACGGTCTGCCGTCGACCCTGGGATACTTGAGCCACCAGCATGGGGAAAGTGGTCGACATCGACTCCAAACCGCGGCGCAAACCCCGGCGGCGGAAAAAGCCCTCGAAGACGGCGCTCGTCCTGGGCGGCGGCGGCTTCACCGGCGGCGTGTACGAGATCGGGGCGCTGCGAGCGCTCGACCTGTTGGCGGTCAACAGCACCGTCAACAACTTCGACGTCTACGTGGGCACCAGCGCCGGCTCCTTCGTCGCCTCGATGCTGGCCAACGGGGTGACCCCGGACGAGATGATGCAGGTGCTGGACGCGCGCGTCGAGTCCGAGCTCGAAGACCTCGACCTCGAGCGCGTCCTCAGGCCCAACTACGGCGGGTTCCTCAAGAAAGCCCTGCTGCTGCCGCTGCGCAGCATCGAGTTGCTGGGGTTCCTGGCGCGGATCGGCGAGCTCTCGGCGATCGACGTCGGCGTCGGCCTCGCCGAGGCGCTGCCGACGGGCCTCTACTCGAACTCCGGGCTGCAGGATTACATCGTCGAAGTCCTCTCCGACGGTGGGCGCAGCAACGATTTCCGGCTGCTGGCGCCCGAGCTCTTCCTCACCGCGACCGACCTCGACACCTGCGAGCGCATCGTGTTCGGAGAGGAGGGTTGGCGCGACGTACCGATCTCGAAGGCGATCCAGTGCTCGACGGCGCTGCCGCTCGTCTACAAGCCGGTCGAGCTGAAGGGGCGCCAGTTGGTCGACGGAGGCATCCGCTCGACGACCAACGTCGACATCGCGGTCGAAGCGGGAGCCAAGTTCATCGTCGTCGTCAACCCCCTGGTCCCCTACATCAACGATTTCGAGAAGACGATTCCGACGGTGTTCGGGACCCGGGTGCGCCGGGTCGCCGACATGGGCCTGCCGGCGATCGCCAACCAGACCTTCCGCCTGATCGCCCACGCCCGCCTCCACCAGGCGGTCGAACAGTGGCAGGAGCGCTACCCGGGCGTCGACATCCTCCTGATCGAGCCGGAGGCGACCGACGAGCTGATGTTCGGGACGCCGATCATGGACTACTCGCGGCGCCTGCGGATCGCGCGCCACGGCTTCGAATCCGTGACGAGGACGCTCGCCGAGGACTACGAGTACTACGAGGAGGTGGCGAAACGCCACGGTCTCGAGATCTCGGGCCAACGCGTGCGCCGCGTCGTCGAGCAGGCCGCCGAGGAGGAGCCCGAGCAGTCCTCCGCCTGGCGCCGGGTCCTCACGCAGACCACCTCGGTCCTGCTGCGGCAGTCCGGCGAAGCCTCCTGAGCCGGCTCCGCGTCGCGGAGCAGGTCAGGCGGCGTACAGCTCCTCGATCGCGTCCTGGTGCTTGGTCGCGACGACTGCTCGCTTGACCTTCAGCGTCGGCGTCAGCTCGCCGCTCTCCTGGGAGAGGTCGCGGGGCAGGATCGAGACCTTCTTCACCTGCTCGACCCGCGCGTAGTGCTTGTTGATCTCTTCCACGTGGGCCATGATCATCGCCTTGACCTGTGGATTCGAGGCGAGCGCCTCGGGGTCCTCGGGGAGGCCGTGCTCGCTGGCGTATTTCGCCGCCTCCTCGGGATCGAGGGTGACCAGCGCGACGAGATAGGGGCGACGGTCGCCGACGACCACGCACTGGGAGACGAGCGGGTGCTGCTTGATGTCGGCCTCGAGGTTCGCGGGCGTGATGTTCTTGCCGCCGGCGGTGATGATGATGTCCTTTTTCCGGCCGGTGATCTTGATGAAGCCGTCCGGCTCGATCTCGCCGATGTCGCCCGTGTGCAGCCAGCCGTCGACGATCGTCTCTGCCGTCGCCTCGGGGTTCTTGTGGTAGCCCTGGAAGACGTTGGGGCCCTTGACCAAGATCTCGCCGTCGTCGGCGATCTTCACTTCGCAGCCGGGGAACGGTTTGCCGATCGTCCCGATCCTGAAGTCGTCGGGCCTGGCGATCGTCGCCGCGGTCGACGTCTCCGTCATGCCCCAGCCCTCCAGCACGAGGACTCCGGCGGCGTCGAAGAAGCGAAGGATCTCCGGGTTGATCGGCGCCGCGCCGGAGACGGCCAGCCGAAGGTTGCCGCCGAACAGGTTACGGATCTTGGAGAGCACCTGCCTGTCGGCGAAGGCGTACTGCTGGCGGAGCAGGAAACCGGGCTTGCGGCCCGCGCGTTCGGCTTCGCGCATCCGGCCGCCGACCTTGATCGCCCAGTCGAAGACCGCCTTTTTCAGGCCGCCCTCTTTCTCGATCGCGCTCGTCGCCGCGGTGTAGATCTTCTCGAAGATCCTCGGCACGGATGGGAAGTAGGTCGGCTTCAGCTCCGCCAGGTTGGGGAGGATCTTCAGCGGGTCGCGCTCCCA
>JBLNAC010000052.1:0-10478 GCA_050259155.1 Syntrophothermus sp. | reverse complement strand
TGACAAGGGCGAGGAAGAGGCCTACCTCAACTGCCCGATGAATCAAGCCGAATACGAGGCTTTTATCGATGCGTTGACGGTGGCTGAGAAAGTGCCGCCCAAGCCACCGCGCCCCGGGCATCTCGGCCGCGGCGAGGACGGGGGATGGCTCGCCGTCGGCCCGGACCTCGAAGAAGTCCCAGATCGCCGCCCAGAAGCCCTCCAGGTCGTCGGCCGACCAGCGCTGGAGCTCGTGGTAGCCGTCGAAGGCGAGCCCGCGCTCGGCCTCGAGCCAGCGCATGAACTCGGTCATCCGCGAGCGGTCGACCAGCTCGGCGGAGGGCTCCCAGAGTGGGTCGGCGGCAGGCGGGCTCACCGCGGCCAGTCTATCTTTGGCCTCCGCGCCGGAGTGGCGGAACTGGCATACGCGATCGACTCAAAATCGATTGCCCCAACGGGCTTGTGGGTTCGAGTCCCACCTCCGGCATCCCTCCGAGACCGGCTCGCCGCTCAGGCGGGGGCGGGGGCCCCGCCCTCGGGCGTCGCCCCGGCCCCGTAGTCCTCGCCGGAGCCGATCGGGCGCTCCTCCTCGACGTGCCACTCCTGGTTGAAGCCGTAGAGCGCGGCGGCGATCACCACCAGCTGCAGGAGGCCGAGGATGACGACGAGGGCTCCGAGCACCGACGAGGGAAGCGCTGCTTCGCTGAACCCCTCCTTGTCGCGGCTGAACCAGCTGTTGGCGCCCACCGCGCAGAAGATCGCGAGGATCATCGAGAGCGCCGCCGCCACCGGCAGCACTCCCCGCCCCCAGCGCGCGACCCGGAGGGCGAAGAGGGCGTAGACGACGGCGAAGAGGATGCAGACGACGCCCATCGCGCCCTCCCCGCTGAGCAGGGGCCAGCCGCAGATCGTCACCACCGCGGCGATCGCCGCCGTCGCCGCCAGCAGCAGGACGATCACCCACTTCATGGTTATCGACTCGGGCTTCTCCCGATTCGGCCGCCACAGTTCGTAGCCGGGCCGCACCTCTCCGACCGCCATGGGAATGATCTTAGAATCTGGCCGCGACGCCCGGGGGTTGGCCGCGCGTTAAGCCTCCCCGTGCGGCGATCTAGAATCGGCTGCGCGCGGGCGTGGTGAAACGGAAAACACGCCGGTTTTAGGTGCCGGTGCTCGCAAGAGCTTGGGGGTTCGACTCCCTCCGCCCGCATTCCGGCGGCCCGTTACGATCCCGCTCCTCGGGGCAGTGGCCAAATTGGTAAGGCACCGGTCTCCAAAACCGGCGATTCTAGGTTCGAGTCCTAGCTGCCCCGCTATCGCTGCCGAGGTCAAGCTGAACCGGCTCGATGCGGCGCTCTGGGAGATCCCGGCCGGCGCCAGGCCGGACATGCGCGTCCCCGCCCGGGTCTTCGCCGACGAGGAGATCCTCGCCGACATCCGCGAGGACCGCTCGCTCGAGCAGCTGCAGAACGTGGCGACGCTGCCGGGCATCGTCGGGGCCGCCCTGGCGATGCCCGACGTACACCAGGGCTACGGCTTCCCGGTGGGGGGCGTCGCCGCCACGGCGCCGCCCGACGGCGTCGTCTCGCCGGGCGGCGTCGGCTACGACATCAACTGCGGCGTGCGGCTGCTGGCGCTGCCGATCGGCGAGGAGGAGCTGGGCTCGCGGCGGGTCGACCTGGTCCATCAGATCTCGCGCGGGGTGCCGGCGGGGGCCGGGCAGCGCGGCAGCATCAGGCTCGGCGAGGAGGAGCTGCGCCAGGTCCTTGTGGAGGGGGCGCGGGCCCTGGTCGAGCGCCACGGGATCGGCACCGCGCGCGATCTGGAGCGCACCGAGTCCGAAGGGCGCCTGCCCGGCGCCGACCCCGACCGGGTCTCGGATCGCGCCAAGCAGCGCGGCTCGGGCCAGCTGGGGACGATGGGCGCCGGAAACCACTTCATCGAGGCGCAGTCGGTGGAGACGGTGATCGACGCGGCGGCGGCGGAGGCGTTCGGCCTGCGCGACGGCCAGGTGACGGTGTTGATCCACTCCGGCTCGCGCGGGCTCGGCCACCAGGTCTGCACCGACTACGTGAAGCGGATGGACTCCGCGATCGCTCGCCACCGGATCGTCCTCCCCGACCGCGAGCTCGCCTGCGCGCCGCTCTCCTCCCCCGAGGGCACGGACTACATGGGGGCGATGGCATGCGCCGCGAACTTCGCCTGGGCCAACCGGCAGGTGATCGCGCATCGGGTGCGGGAGGCGGCGCGCGACGCCCTCGGCCCCGCCGTCGCCGCGGGCACCCTCCAGGTCTACGACGTGGCCCACAACGTCGCCAAGCTCGAGACCTACGGCGGCAGGGAGCTCTGCGTGCACCGCAAGGGCGCGACCCGTGCCTTCCCCGCCGCATCGGCCGAGATCCCCGCCGCCTACCGCGAGGTCGGCCAGCCGGTCTTCATCCCCGGCAGCATGGGGACGGCGAGCTTCGTGCTGCGGGGGATGCCCGGGTCGATCGAGCGCTCCTTCGGCTCGGCCTGCCATGGGGCGGGCCGCCGGATGAGCCGGACCGGCGCCCGCCGGCGGGTCACGGGGGCGGAGCTGCGCCGCCAGCTCGAGTCCCAGGGGATCGTCGTCCGCTGCCCTTCCCAGCGCGGCCTCGCCGAGGAGGCGCCGTTCGCCTACAAGGACGTGGAGCGCGTCGTCGGCGTCGTCGAGCGCGCCGGGCTGGCGGCGCCGGTGGCGCGGCTGCGCCCGCTGGGCGTGGTCAAGGGCTGAGCCTCAGACGTCGAGGATGACGCGGGCGTGCCAGCCGTCCTTCCCGCCGCGCTCGAACTCGAGCCGGTGGTACGTGACGCCCTTGACCAGCGACTGCGGCTTGCCGCGACGTCCCTCGACGACGGCGTCGAGTCTGCCGGCGGAGAGGTCCATCTCGGCCACCCGCTCGGGGACGAAGCCCTCGGACTCGGCGAGGTAGACGAGCTCGCCGAGCCACTCGGCGAGCAGGGTCGGGAGGTCTGCGGCGCCGGCGCTGACCCGGCGCGTCGCCTCAGCGCCCCCGCCGTCTTCGCCCAGCAGCTCGCCGAGGGCGACCGCGGCCTCGCCGAGCACCGCCCGAGGGCTCTCGTCCTCGATCCACAGCTCCGCCTCCGAGGTGTGCTCGAGCCACCGGTACACGCGCGTGGCGCGAATCTAGAGGGCGGGCCGGAGGCGGGCAAGGGGGCGGCCCGCGGGCTCGCCTGGGTGAACTACGGATGGCGGCGAGCGCGTATTCGGCAACGATTCCGCCCATGCAACGCGACTCCGACCTCGCCTACCTGCCGGTCGTCGTCGGCCTGATCGCGGCCGTCGCGGTCGTCTTCCTGGCCTTCTTCTTCATCGGCCCCGTGCTGGGGGTGATCCTGCTGATCGCGGCCGTGATCCTCGGCCTGATCGCCGGCGCCCGCTTCATCGGCCGCAACGACGTCAGCTGAGCGGCGACGTCAGTCGAGGCCCGCGGCTCGGCCGCCCGGCGGCGCCCCTCGCGCCCGGGTCACCTCGGTGCGCGCTCCCTCCATCGCTTCGGCCGATCCCGAGCGGGCCCACCAGCGACCGTAGCGCCGGGCGAGCGGCGAGGCGCTGATGCCGTGGGCGAGGACCGAGAGGCCGACCGTCAGGTAGGCGATGTTCGCGATCAGGCTCTGGCCTGGAAGTTCGGACTCCTCGATGACGATCAGCGCGAAGACGATCGAGGCGAGCCCCCGCGGGCCGAACCAGCCGAGGAAGGCGACCGTCGGCGGGCGCGCCCCCGAGCCGAGCATCGCCAGCGCCACCGGCGCCATCCGCACCACGGTCAGGCTGAGGACCGCGTAGAGCGCGAGCCGCCAGTCGAGCTGGCCGATCGCGGGCTCCAGCAGGATCGCTCCGAAGATCAGGAAGGTGATGCCGCCGAGCACCCCCCCGAGCTCCTCGCTGAAGCGGTTGAGCTCGGCGGGATCGCGCCCCAGCAGCGCGCGGAAGCTGAGGCCGGCGACGAAGGCGGCGACGAAGCCGGAGCCTCCGAGCCCGCTGGCGAGGCCGTAGCCGAGCGCCGCGCCCGCGGCCGGCAGCACCTGCCGCCACGCTCCCGTGATCAGGTCCCGCCGCCCGCAGAAGACGACGATCGCGGTGACGGCGGCCCCCGCAGCCAGGCCACCCAGGGCTCCGTATCCGACCTCCTGCAGGAGGAGCTGGACAGCGCCGCGCCCGCCCGAGATGCTCGACTCGACGTCCGCGGCCGCGACGGCGGCGAAGAGCAGCGGCACGCAGACGCCGTCGTTGAGCCCGCTCTCCACGTTCAGCCCCTGGCGGATCCGCGCCGGGACGCTCTCCTCGCTGACGACCGCCTGGCCGAGCGCCGCGTCCGTCGGGGCCAGGATCACCCCGACGATCAGGGCCTCGCCGAGGCTGAGCTGGCCGAAGACGAGCGCCGCGGCCAGCGCCCCGAGGGCGATCGTCAACGGCAGCCCGAGCCCGAGCAGGCGCGCCGGCACTCCCGCGGCGCCGCGCAGTTGGCGCAGGTCCACCCGCGAGGCGTCGCAGAAGAGAACCAGGGCGAGGGTCGCCTCGGCGAGGTCGCGAACCGCGCCGCTGCCGCGCGAGAGGTCGATCCCGCCCAGCAGGTCGGGACCGACGAGCAGGCCGCAGGCGACGAGGACCATCGCAGGTGTGACCGGCGTGCCCGAGAGCCGGCGCGAGATCGCCGCCACCAGCAGCAGCGCGGCGGCGACGATCGCGATCGTCCACTGCACCCTCAGGCCCCCAGCACGTCGCGCCGCCGGAAGGCCGCCACGGCGCCCGCGCCGGCGGCGAGGCCGGTCGCGACCATGACGAGCGCATCGGTGCCCTTGAAGGGCTGCGCCGGAACCGGCGCGATGTGCTGGAACGGGGAAAGTTCGAGCGTCCACTGGGGGGCGCCGAGCAGGGCGCCGAAGAGGTACCAGCAGAAGGTGACCGAGACCAGGCCGTAGGAGAGGCCGGCGGTGGCGCGGGGGAGGAGGGCGAAGGCGAGCGTCGAGAGGCCGAGGAACAGGAGCGTGGAGGGGAGGCAGTTGGCGCCGGCCTCAAGCGCTTGGCCGAGCCCGATCCCGGCGGCCTGGGAAGCCGCCGCCGCCCAGGCGAGGACCGCCGCGAGCAGCGCCAGCAGGACGGCGCCCGCGGCGGCCAGCAGCAGCCTGCCGACGAGCCAGTCGACGCGGGCGACGGGGAGCGCGAACAGCGTCTCCAAACGCGACTCGGCCTCCTCGTGGCGGGCGGCGCATACCTGGGCGCAGGCGAAGAGGCTGATCGCGAAGGCGAAGATGAGGAAGTAGAAGCTGAGCGCCCCCAGCGGCGTCACCAGCGACGCTCCACCCAGCTTGCGCAGCTGTTCTCGCAGCGCCGGGGAGAGGCTGCGGGCGCTGAAGGTGTCGACCAGGAGGCCGACGACGACGGCGTAGGCTCCGATCCCGGCGCACCATCCGAGCAGCAGCCCGCGCTCGTCGCGAAGCGCGAGGGCGGTGGGGGAGGAGAGCAGGCGGTCACGGGGGGCCGCGGTGTCGGAGCCGCCGAGGAGCCCGGTGCCGACGTCGCGGCCGCGCGCGATCGCCGCCGCGAGGAGGAGGAGGGCGGCGGTCGCCGCGAGCAGCGGCAGCAACGCCGCCGGCTGCGGGTCGGCGAAGGGTCGCATTTCCTCCGCCCAGCCGAGCGGCGTCAGCCACCGCGCCCATTCCAGGGCGCCCGAGGTGTCGGCGACGATCCGCAGCGCGAAGGCGGCGGCGAAGATCCCCAGCCCGAGCCCGAGCGCGAGCCGGCGGCTCGGCGCCAGCTGGCTGGTGAGCGCGCCGACCCCGGCGAAGGCGAGCGCGACGGCGGCCACCTCCAGGGCCAGGTAGGCCGACGGCCCCGGCGCGAGCCGGCCCGCCAGCAGCCCGGCCCAGGTGGCGAGCCAGAGGAAGGCGGCGCCGCCGGCGACGCCGGTGAGCGCCGCGCGGAAGGCGGTTCCGCGGCCGACCGGGGCGGCGAGCACCAGCTCCGCGCGTCCGCTGTCCTCCTCGGCCCGCAGCGCCCGCGTCGCGGCGAAGATCCCCCAGGCGGCGGCGAACAGGGAGAGGATCCCGCCGACGCGCCAGGAGACGTAGCCGCCGACGTGGATCAGGTCGTGGGGGACGCCGTAGAAGAGCCGCACCGTCTTGTTCGCGCCGAAGCTCGCCGCGAAGCGCAGGCGCTCGAGGACCGTCGGGTAGCTGTGGCGATAGCCGACGGCCTGGATCAGCGCCGCGACGCCGAAGAGGACGCCGAAGGAGAGGGTCCGGGTGCGGCCGTCCGCCCACGCGCGGCGCGCGATCGCTCTAGCGGCCGCGTCCACCCGCGCCGTGATCGTAGTGGTGCAGGAAGATCTCCTCGAGCGAGGGCTCGCGGCTGGTCAGTGCTGCCACGGGCAGCTCCGCGAGCGTCGCCAGCAGCGGTCTGATCGGGCCGCTCACCTCGCACCGCAGCGCGTTCTCACCGGAGTGGACGACCCGCACGCCCTCCAGCGGCGGCAGCTCCGGCGCCGGCCCCTCGAAGCTGACCTCGACCGTGTGGGCGGAGAGGTGGCGCAGCTCCTCGAGGGTTCCCTCGTCGACCAGCCTGCCGGCGCTGAGGATCCCGACCCGGTCGCACAGCGCCTCGACCTCGCTGAGGATGTGCGAGGAGAGGAAGACCGTCTGCCCGCGGCCGCTGGCCTCGGCGACGCTTTCGCGGAAGGCGACCTCCATCAGCGGGTCGAGGCCCGCGGTCGGCTCGTCGAGGATCAGCAGGTCCGCGCGGCTGGCGAGGGCGGCGATCAGCTGCACCTTCTGGCGGTTGCCTTTCGACAGCGCCCGCACCTTCTTGTCGACGTCGAGCTTGAAGCGCTCGACCAGCAGGTCCCGGTAGGCGACGTCGGTGCCGCCGTGGATGCGGGCGAGGAAGCGGAACGTCTCGGCGCTGGTCAGCGCCGGCCAGAGAAAGGGCTCGGCGGCGACGTAGGCGACGCGGCGGTGCGCCGCGACGGGCCGGCTCCAGGCGTCGATCCCGAACAGCTCGGCCCGGCCGGAGGTCGGCTGGTGCAGTCCCAGCAGGAGGCGGATCGTCGTCGTCTTGCCGGCGCCGTTGGGCCCGAGATAGCCGTAGACCTCGCCCGGCTCGATCGCGAGGTCGAGCGAGTCGAGCGCGAGGGTCTCGCCATAGCGCTTGCTGAGGCCGTCGGCGCGGAGCGCGGCGCTCAACGGCCCTCCCCGCCGGCCGCCTCCAGCTCGCGCACCTCCACTTGGTCGCGGAGGCCCTCGATATCCGTCTCGCGGCCGCTCCCGAGCCCGTGCCGGGTCACGTTGAGCGCTCCCGCCGCGGCAGCGAGCCGCAGCGCCTCGTCGAAGCCGAGGCCGGCGGCGAGGCCGACCCCCAGCGCGGCGAACATCGAGTCCCCGGCGCCGCTCGGGTCGACCGGGTCGAACCGCGGGCCGGCCACCTCCAGCAGCCGCCCGTCCTCGAGCGCCAGTGCCGGCTCGGCGCCGCGCGATATGACGACGCGCTCCGCGCCCCGCGCCTGCAGCGTCCGCGCCGCCGCCGCCGCTTCCCCGGGGTCGGCGCCGCTGACGAGTCCCTCGCGTCGCAGCTGATCGTCGCTCATCTTCAGCACGTCCAGGCCGCCCTCCAGCGCCGCCGCCAGCGGCTCGCCGCTGAGGTCCGCGAGCACCCTCGCGCCGTTGCCCCGCAGGTCGCGGGCGAGGCGCCCGTAGGTCTCGGGAGGCAGGACCCCCCGGCGGCGCGGCCCGGCGAGGAGCATCGTCCCCGCCTCCAGCCCGGCTGTGGTCGCGATGCCGTAGAGCTCGTCGAGCTCGTGGCGGCGAAGCGCGGGGCTCGGCGTCTCGACGATCCTGCGCCGCTCGCCGCTGCGCCGGTCGTGCACGTAGGCGGCGTTGGCGCCGGCGGTCTGGACCGCGCGGACGTCGATCCCGCCGCCGCCGAGCAAAGTGCGCAGCACCGTCCCCGACTCGCCTCCCAGCGGCACGCAGAGCATCACGCGGGCACCGAGGCCGGCCGCCATGCGGGCGATCCAGAATCCCTGGCCGCCGGCGTGGATGTGCAGCTCCGGCCCGGTGGTCGGGTTCGACTCGACGGTGACCGTGAGGACCGGCGAAGGGGCGAAGACCGCGACCGACGCATGCGCGAGTCGAAGCCTGATCGGTTCGCCGTCGGCGCTCACGGCGACACCGTAGCGCCGCCCCCCCCGCGCGCAGGGGGAAACCCCGACCACTCGACTGCGCCTCTGCACGGATGGCGGCGCCGACCGCGCGTGCTTCAGTCGGATGGGCAAGGAAGCGAGCGAACGGAGGACAGGGAGATGGCGACCATCGAGAAGCCGACCGTCTACGCGGCACCTGGGGAGGCCGGCAGCGACGTCGGGCTGAAGGACCGTTACGAGAACTTCATCGGCGGGGAGTGGGTCGCGCCGGTCAAGGCCGGCTACCGGGAGAACCCGACGCCGGCGACCGGCGAGGCGTTCACGATGGTGCCCGACTCGACCCCCGAGGACATCGAGCTGGCGCTCGACGCCGCCCATGGCGCGAAGGACGCTTGGGGCGAGACCTCGCCGGCGGAAAGGTCGATGGTCCTCGAGTCGATGGCCGACGCCGTCGAGGAGAGCCTGCAGATGCTCGCCGTCGCCGAGAGCTGGGAGAACGGCAAGCCGGTGCGCGAGACGCTGGCCGCCGACATCCCGCTGGTGATCGACCACCTGCGGTACTTCGCCGGCGCCGCGCGCGCCGAGGAGGGCCGGATCTCGGAGATCGACGCCCAGACCTACGCCTACCACTTCCACGAGCCGCTCGGCGTGGTCGGCCAGATCATCCCCTTCAACTTCCCGCTGCTGATGGCGGCGTGGAAGATCGCGCCGGCGCTCGCCGCCGGCAACTGCACGGTGGTCAAGCCGGCGAGCCCGACCCCCTGGTCGATCCTGAAGCTGATGGAGGTCCTGCAGGAGGTCGTGCCGCCGGGGGTCCTCAACGTCGTCAACGGCCCGGGCGCCGAGATCGGCCGCGCGCTGGCCTCGAACAAGCGGATCGCAAAGATCGCCTTCACCGGCGAGACGGTGACGGGGCGCCTGATCATGCAGTACGCGGCGCAGAACATCATCCCCTCGACGACCGAGCTGGGCGGCAAGTCGCCCAACCTCTTCTTCGAGGACGTGATGGCCGCCGACGACGACTTCCTCGACAAGGCGATCGAGGGGTTCGTCCTCTACGCGTTCAACAAGGGCGAGGTCTGCACCTGCCCGTCGCGGGCTCTGATCCAGGACTCGATCTACGACGAGTTCATGGAGCGGGTGCTGGAGCGGGTCGCGGCGATCAGGCAGGGCCACCCGCTGGACCCGTCGACGATGATCGGCCCGCAGGTCTCCAAGGCCCAACTGGAGAAGATCGAGGGCTACGTCAAGATCGGCCGCGAAGAGGGTGCCGAGGTGCTCGCCGGCGGCGGGCGGCCGAACGACCTGCCGTCCGAGCTCGACGGCGGCTACTACTTCGAGCCGACCGTCCTCAAGGGGACCAACGACATGCGGGTCTTCCAGGAGGAGATCTTCGGCCCGGTCGTCTCCGTGACCACCTTCTCCGACGAGGAGGAGGCGCTGGCGATCGCCAACGACACCCTCTACGGGCTGGGTGCCGGGGTCTGGACGCGCGACGGCAGCCGCGCCTTCCGCCTCGGCCGCAAGATCCAGGCCGGTCGGGTCTGGACCAACTGCTACCACCAGTATCCGGCCCACGCCGCCTTCGGCGGCTACAAGATCTCCGGCGTCGGTCGCGAGAACCATCGGATGATGCTCGACCACTACTCGCAGACGAAGTGCCTGCTCGTCAGCTACGACAAGAAGGCGATGGGCTTCTTCTAGATGCCCTCCGTCACGGCTACTCCCGCCGCGGTGGAGACGATCGAGCGGCTTCGCGAGAGGCACGGCTCGATCGTCTTCCACCAGTCCGGCGGCTGCTGCGACGGCAGCGCCGCGATGTGCCTGCGCGCCGACGAGCTGCCGCCCGGCCCCGACGACGTCGAGCTGGGTGAGATCGGCGGCGCGCCGTTCCTGATCGACCGCGAGCAGTTCGAGCGCTGGGGGCGGCCCGACTTCGTGATCGACGTCGCGCCCGGGGCGGCCGACAGCTTCTCGCTCGAGGGCCCGCTCGGCGTCCACTTCGTCAGCACCAGCACCGCCGGACCGCGCTGAGCCGCGCCGCGGCCTCAGCGGCTGCTGCGCCGCAGCGTCAGCGTCGCCAGCCAGAGGGGGCCTCGAGGCCGTGGAGGATCTCGGCGCCCCCGCGGCTCACCCAGACGCCCCGCAGCCCGATCGCGGCGCGGGCCACCCGGCGAGGGCTGCTCAGGGCGACCCGTCGCGAGCCGGCATCACCAGCACCGAGCAGGGCGCGCGGTGCACGACGCGCTCGCTGACGCTGCCGAGGGCCTTGATGCCGGAGACGCCGCGGCGGCCGATGCCGATCAGCGAGCAGCCGCT
>JBLNAC010000051.1:0-8450 GCA_050259155.1 Syntrophothermus sp. | reverse complement strand
GCGGCCGCTCGGCCCGCGGCCGCAGACCTCGTCGGCCTCGACCACGACGACCCGCGCCTCGGGCTCCAGCCGCCGCGCGTACCAGGCCGTCCAGAGGCCGGTGAAGCCGCCGCCGACGACGACGACGTCCGCCTCGCGCGCGCCCAGGAGCGGGGCGGTCGGCTCGACCGCGCCCGCCTCCTCGATCCAGTAGCCGTGGGCGCTGTGACGCATTCCCCGATTCTCCCTCCAACCGGGTGCGCGAGGCGTCCAAACCGGCGCGTCGGGTTTGTCCAGATTCACGGGCACGCGGGCCGTAGACTCGGCCGATGCCCGATCGGGACCAGGAATCGACGCCCTACGTGGATGCCCTCCTCGCCTACTCGGCGCTCGAGACAGGGCGCTTCCAGGTGCCGGGCCACAAGGGAGGGCTCGGCGCCGACCCGGCGATGCGCAAGCTGGTCGGCGACGTCGGCCTGCGCAACGACGTCCCCTCGGTGACCGAGGGTGTCGACATCGGTCTCGAGCCGACGCCGTTCCAGCAGGCGCAGCTGCTCGCCGCCGCCGCCTGGGGCGCGGCGCGAAGCTGGTTCCTCGTCAACGGCGCCTCCCAGGGCAACCACAGCAGCTGCATGGCCCTCGCCCACATGGGGAGCCAGGTCGTCGTCCAGCGCAACGTCCACTCCTCGGTCATCGACGGCCTCATCCTCAGCGGCATGCGCCCGGCCTTCGTCGCCCCCGAGCTCGACGAGGAGCTCGGCATCGCCCACGGCCTCACACCCGACTCGCTGGCCCGGGCACTCGACGAGACGCCGGGGGCGGTCGCGGCGATGGTCGTCTCGCCGACCTACTTCGGCGCCTGCGCGGACGTCGCCGGGCTGGCCGAGGTCGCACACGAGCGGGGCCTGCCACTGGTCGTCGACGAGGCCTGGGGCGCGCACCTGCACTTCCACCCCGACCTTCCCGACGACGCCCTCGCCTGCGGCGCCGACCTCGTCGTCTCCTCAACCCACAAGATCGTCGGCAGCCTCACCCAGGCGGCGATGCTCCATCTGGGGAGCGGCGGCCGCATCGACGCCGCACTGGTCGACCGCTGCGTCAGCCTGGTCGAAACGACGAGCCCCAGCGGGCTGCTCTCCGGCTCGCTCGACGCCGCCCGGCGGCAGGCTGCCGTGCACGGCGCGGAGCTGCTCGGCGAGACGCTCGCGGCGATCGCGGCGACGCGCGAGGCGATCACACGGATCCCCGGCCTCTCGGTCCTCGACGAGTCGATGGTGGGCCGTCCCGGGATCGCCGGCTGGGACCCGCTGCGGCTCTCGATCGACGTCCGCGACACGGGATCGACCGGCTACCGGCTTGCCCGTACGCTCTTCTACTCGCACCGCGTCGACCTCGAGCTCTACTCGGAGAACGTCGTCGTCGCGATCTTCGGCCTCGGCGAGCCCGCCGCCCGAGCGGGGGAGCGGCTGGTCGAGGCACTGCGCGCGGTCGTCGGCGAACTCGAGGCCGAGGGAGCGGCGCCGGAGGAGAAGCTGGCGCCGCCGCCGCCGTGGGGGGAGCTGGTGATGACACCGCGCGAGGCCTTCCTCGGCGCGCAGGAGGTGATCCCCTTCGACGACGCGGCCGGCAGGGTCGCGGCCGAGGGACTGGCCGCCTACCCGCCCGGGATCCCCAACGTCCTACCGGGCGAGCGCCTGACCGCCGAAACCCTCGCCTACATCCGCGAGAGCGTCGCCCACGGCGGCTACGTCCGCGGCGGCTCCGACCGCGAGCTGCGGACGCTGCGGGTCACCCGCTGAGACCGGCGGGGGCGATCATCTAGGGTCCGCCCATGGGCACCTTCGACCTGATCGCCGACCTACCGCTGCGGATCGAGTCCTGCGAGCTCGAGGGCCTCGAATTCCAGCTCGGCGAGTTCGAACGGCTGACGACCGTGGTCAAGCTGCGCGGCGCGGGCGAGGAGGGAGTCGGCGAAGACGTCGTCTACGACGCGATCGACCACGTCGCCCAGCAGGGCCACGGCCCGCCGGAGGGGCTCGCGGGGACCTTCACCTTCGCCGAGTTCTCGGAGCGGCTCGACGCGATCGACCTCTTCCCCGCGGCCCCGCCCGTCCGCGGCGACGTCTCCGTCGACTACCGCCGCTGGGCGTTCGAGTCGGCGGCGCTGGATCTGGCGCTGCGCCAGGCGGGGCAGAGCCTCGCCTCCGCCCTCGGGCGCGAGCCGCGGCCGGTCAACTTCGTCACCTCCCTCCGCCTCGCCGGCTTCGAGGAGGGGCAGCGGTCCACGATCGAGCCCGTCCTGGCGCGGCTCGCCGTGTATCCGACGCTGCGCTTCAAGCTCGACCCCGTGAATGACTGGGACGACGAGCTGATCGCCGCCCTGGCCGAGACCGGGGCCGTCGACTCGCTCGACCTGAAGGGCTTCTACAAAGGGACGCCGGTCGACGTCGAGACCGATCCCGAGCTTTACGCGAAGCTGATCGCCGCCTTCCCCGACGCCTGGCTCGAGGACCCCGACGTCACCGAGGAGACGAAGCCGCTGCTGGACCCGGTCTCCGAGCGCGTCACCTGGGACGCGCCGATCCACTCGATCGCCGACATCGAGGCGATGCCGTGGTCGCCGCCGCGGACGGTCAACGTCAAGCCCTCCCGCTTCGGCCCGATCCGGAACCTGTTCGCCGCCTACGACTACTGCGACGAACGCGGCATCGGCGCCTACGGTGGCGGCCAGAGCGAGCTCGGCCCCGGCCGCGGGCAGATCCAGTACCTGGCCTCGATCTTCCACCCCGACACGCCGAACGACGTCGCTCCGAGCGGCTACAACGATCCCGCCAAGGCGACCTCCCCCGGCTTGCCGAGCAGTCCGCTCGAGCCGCGAATCGACCGGGTCGGCTTCCGCTGGCTCGACTGACCCGGCCTAGCCCTGGCCGGCGACCGGCGGCGCGGTCGGGTCCTCGCCCTCGGCGCCCAGGTTCTCGCGGACGATGTAGTCCTCGGCGAGCAGCAGGTTCTCCTTCGAGCGCTCGACGACGTTTAGGAGGTCTCCCATCAGCGCCACCTCCTCGACCTGCTCCTTGACGAACCAGGTCATGAACTGCTCGGCGCGGTAGTCCTTCGTCTCGCGCGCCAGCTCGAACAGGGCGAAGATCTCGTCGCTGACCCGCTTCTCCTGCTCGAGCGCCATCTTCACCGGGGCGCTGCCGTCTTCGTAGCGCGTCTCCTGGGCTTTGATGTCGGGGATGTGGACGTCCTCGCCGACGTCGAGCAGGTACCGGATCATCATCATCGCGTGCTCACGCTCCTCCATCGCCTGGCGGTAGAAGAAGGTGGCGAGGCGGGGCAGGGTCTCGGCGTCGTAGTAGACGGCGGCGCCGACGTACTGCTGCGAGGCGGCGAACTCGTTCGCGATCTGCGCGTTGAGGGCGTCGGCGAAGGACTTCTTGGGCATCTCTGCTCCTTCTCGTCGGATGGCGGAACGATCGGGGGGCCCAACGTAGCCGAAACCGCGACTTCGGCTCGCCGAAGCGCCCGCCGGGCGCGCCTGGGTCCTAGCCGAGCCAGCCGGCCCGCCTGTGCATCGACTTGAGGCGGCGGTACTCGGCGATGTCCTCGCGCAGGGCGGCCGGGGCAGGGGCCGGCAGGAAGCGCGCCGGCAGCGGCGACTCGGTGACGCCGCTCTCGCGGCGGCAGACGCGATACGCGCGGGCGCCGCGGCGGGCGGTCACGGCGGCGGGGGACTCCTCTCCCTCCCAGAGCAGGCCGGCGTGGTCGTCGAGGCCGTAGCCGTCGGGCATGCCCTTCCCGACCGCGTCGAGGTAGGCGGCGCGGCGCTCCGGCTCGTTGTTGTAGTGGACGCAGAGGCTGCCGCGGAGGAGCCCGAGGCCGGCGGCGGCCCTCGGTCTGCCCGAGGACGTGGTGATGCCGGCCTCGAACCAGCACATCGCGCCGGCGCTCTGGCCGGCGAGGACGACGCCCCGTCGCCAGGCGAGGCTGAGCATCGAGGCGATGTCGTGCGCCTCCCAGACGGCGAGCAGGTTGACGAGGCTGCCGCCGCCGACGTAGATCAGGTCCTGCGAGAGGAGGTGGTCGCGCAGCGCCATCGGCCGCCGGCCGAGCCGGAACAGGGAGACGTCCGACGGTTCGCAGGAGCGCTCGCCGAAGGCGGCGTAGAAGTGGGCGATCAGCTCCGAGGTGTCGCCGCTCGCGGTCGGCAGGATGCAGATCCGCGGCCGCTCGGCGCCGCGTTCGCCGGCAAGCCGCAGGAGCAGCTCGCAGACGGCGCGGTCGGGTGGGCGCGAGGAGAAGTCGTGGCCGCCGAGCGCGAGGATGCGCCGCACCGCGGTCGCGTGGCCGGGCGGGCTCGCCCCGCCCGCCCCGTTGCCACCTGGCGACGCCATCAGCCGACCGTGGTGGAAAGCGCCTCCGGCAGCGGCTCGGACGGGACGACGCCGCGCTCGCCCAGGTAGGTGGTCGCGATCCGCATCTCGACCACCCGCTGCCCGGAGACGTCGAGGCGGTAACCCCGGGCCTGGGGCGGGAGGAGATGACTCGGCTCAGCTCCGTCCCGGTGAAGTGGAGGGCGGCGCCGTCCTCGGCGGCGTAGCCCGGCCGCATGCCCTCGCGCAGGAAGCGATGGTAGGCGTCGCGGCGCTCGGAGCCGGGCTCGTAGTGCACGCAGTTGCTGTAGGGGAGCAGCCCGAGCCCCTCGAGCCGCCGCGGCTCCCCGTGGAAGCCGGTCACGGCCTCGGCGAACCAGCAGAGCGACCCGGCCGAAAGCCCGCAGAGGATCACGCCGGACTCCCAGGCCTCGCGCAGGATCTCGTCGATCTCGTGCGCGCGCCAGACGCCGAGCAGGCTGATCACGCTGCCCCCGCCGACGTAGATCAGGTCCTGGGAGAGGAGGTGGCGCCGGAGGTCCGCCGGCCCCTGCTCGCGGCGGAACAGGGAGATGTGGCTCGCCTCGCAGCGATGGGCCGAGAAGGCGCGGTAGAAGCGGACGATGTAGTGGTCGGCGTCGCCGCTCGCCGAAGGCAGGAAGCAGACCCGCGGCCGCTCCGCCCCCGTCAGCGCGAGGACGTAGTCATCGAGGAGCGGGTTCCCGGACTCCATCGAGAATCCGCCGCCGCCGAAGGCCACGATCTGGCGAGCCGCCGTCTTCATTCCCAAATGGTGGCCGCGACCCCGGCCCGCGTCGTTATCCAACGGTCCGAACTTACCCCGCTCCCGCTCGCCCGCGTGTACAGGCGCCGACGCCGCTCAGTCGACGGTGCCGAACCCGACCCGGCTGCCGCCCGACTCGATCCGCAGGAAGGAGACCTTGCCCAGGTAGAGCGCGATCACGCCGTCCTCGGTGTGGAGGTCGTGCCAGCCGCCCTTCTCGAGCTGCTTGCGAAGGTCCTTGAGGTCGTCCTCGGCGAGGCGGGCGGAGATCACCTGGCCCCCCTCGAAGCCGATCTCGACTCGCTGCGCGTCTGCCATCAGTGTCCTCCTGCGGGTTCGACGATCTCGGTCAGCACGCCGCCGGTCGCGCGGGGGTGAAGGAAGGCGACGCGGCTCTGGCGGATCCCGACGCGCGGCTCGGCGTCGATCAGCCTGATCCCGGCGGCGGCGATCCGCTCCAGGGCGGAGTCGATGTCGTCGACGGCGTAGGCCACGTGATGGAGCCCGGGACCGCTCTTGGCGAGGAACCGCCCCACGGGCGTATCGGGATCGAGCGGGCGCAGCAACTCGACGTGGCCGTCGCCGACGTCGAGCAGGACGGCCTCGACCCCCTGCGACTCGACGGTCTCGCGGTGGACGAGCGTCATCTCGAAGCTCGACTGGTATAGCTCGATGGCGGCGTCGAGGTCTTCGACCGCGACGCCGATGTGGTCGATTCTTCCGAACATCAGGGTCTGCCTCGCTCTCTCGCATCCGCCTCAAGCGGCGGCGGGCGGGTCAGTCTAGTGGCTCCACCCTGAGGATCTCCGCCATCGCCGCGATACCGACCTCGAGCTGCTCCGGGCTCGGCTCCTTGGTCGCCCAGTGGCGCTGGATCTGGCGACCGGGGGCGTGGAAGGCCTCGGCCAGCGGCTCGCCGTGGTGGCGGTCGGACCAGGCGAACATCTCGACCGCGATCGAGGCGCCGCCGAGGCCGACGATCGCGCGGGCGGCGGGGCTCGGGTCCTCGACCAGCCGCTCGAGCAGCACGGTGCCGCCGGCGGAGAGGATCATCATCGGCGCGATCAGGTTGGAGCCGCAGCGGTCGTGCTCCTTGGGGACGGCGGCGACATCCTCGATCCCTTGCTCGTAGGCGGCGATCGCCTTGTGCTCGACGCCGTGGTAGGCGGCGAGGTCGCGATCCGTCAGCGCCACCAGCGCCGGTATCGCCCCGATCGCCTGCGCCAGCCCCTCGCGCAGCGCCGAGGGACGCAGCCGGCGCCGCAGCAGCGCGGACGCCGCCAGCGTCGTCGCGATCGCCGCCACCACCCTCGGATCCTCGAAGGGCATCCGGGCGGCGGGCAGCCGGCGGCGAACCAGCGGCAGGACCGCGATCGCCTCGGCCAGCTTCACCGGTCCACGCAGGCCCGGGGCCCTCGCCACCAGCCCGGGTGCCAGCTCGGGCTTGCGCGCCGAGGCGATCTGGATCCGGCCGTCGCGGTCGCGCACCGCCGCCGCCCAGTGCGTGGGGCCGTGGATCAGCAGGCCGTTGCGCAGCGCCATGCCCCCCAGCCGCAGACGCTGGGGCTGCTCGGCGGCGGCGTCCTCGGAGACCATGCGGAGACGATAGGCGATGCCCTTCGCGCACAGGTGGAGGGCGCCGAGCCCAGTCGATCTCGACGCCCTCGCTCCCCTGTTGCTTTGCCGGCCGGAGACCCCCAGTCCAGGCCCCCGGCCGGTGAGTCGGCTCTCCCTGGCTCTAACTTGGGAAGCCGCCCCTCAGAACACCTCCGCAGCAGCGAAGTTGCGCGATGCCTCAGCCCTTGCCGAGGCGGCGGCGCAGCTCCTCGTGACGCCTTCCCAGGTCGGCCTCGAGGCCGCGGTCGGTCGGCTCGTAGAAGCGGCGGCCGGCGAGCTCCTCGGGCAGGAGCGGCTGGTCGGAGACGCCGCCGGGCTCCTCGTGCGGGTAGCGGTAGCCGGCCCCGCGCCCGAGCTCGGCGGCGCCCGGGTAGTGGGCATCCCGCAGATGGTCGGGGGGGGTGATGGCACCGTTCGCGCGGACCTCGGCGCGGGCGGCGGCGAGCGCCCGGTAGGAGGCGTTCGACTTCGGCGCCAGCGCCAGGTAGACCGCGGCCTGGGCGAGATTCAGCGCGCACTCGGGGAGGCCGACCCGGTCGACGGCGCGAGCCGCCGCGTCGGCGACGAGCAGCGCCTGCGGGTCGGCGTTGCCTATGTCCTCGGAGGCGAGGATGACCATGCGCCGGGCGATGAAGCGGGGGTCCTCGCCGCCCTCGAGCATCACCGCCAGGTAGTAGAGCGAGGCGTCGACGTCCGAGCCCCGGGTCGACTTGATCCAGGCCGAGATGAAGTCGTAGTGGCGGTCGCCCTGGCGGTCGTAGTCGAGCGCCTTGCGCTGCAGCGCGTCCTCGATCGCGGCGACGTCGACCTCAGCCTCCCCGGCGCGCTCCACCGCCCGCTCCAGGGCTGAGAGCGCGACGCGGGCGTCGCCCCCCGAGCGCTCGGCGAGCATCGACAGGGCCGCCTCCGCGACCGGGGGCGGCGATCTCAGGCCCCGCTCGGGGTCCGCCAGCGCCCGGCGCAGGACCGCCTCGACATGGGCGGGCTCCAGCGGTCGCAGCTCGTAGATCTGCGCGCGCGACAGCAGAGCCGAGTTGACCTCGAAGAAAGGGTTCTCGGTGGTCGCTCCGATCAGGGTCAGCAGCCCGTCCTCGACCGCGGGCAGCAGCGCGTCCTGCTGCGCCTTGTTGAAGCGGTGGATCTCGTCGAGGAAGAGGATCGTCGGGCGGTCGTTGGCGCGGCGGCGCTCCCGCGCCCGCTCGATCACGCCGCGGATCTCCGCTTTGCCGGCGTTGACGGCCGACGCCTCCTCGAAGGCGCCCTCGGCGCCGGCGGCGGCGATCCTGGCGAGGGTCGTCTTCCCCGATCCGGGCGGGCCGTAGAGGATCGTGCTGTGCGGCCGCCCCGACTCGATCGCCGCCCGCAGCGCCGAGCCGGGCCCGACGACGTGTTCCTGGCCGACGATCTCGTCGAGGGTCCGGGGTCGCATCCGCACCGCCAGCGGCGCGTCCGCAAGCTTCTGTCCCGTGGACGCCGGCGCGTCCTCCGGCCCCGTGTCGAACAGCTGGTCGGTCACTGCGGACGAGTATGAGGGACCTGGGGGAGGTCCTTCCGGAGCAACAGCCGTGGAGGCTCCGTCCGGACCTCCCCCAGGTCCCTCATACTCGTCCGCAGTGACCGACCAGCTGTTCGACACGGGGCCGGAGGACGCGCCGGCGTCCACGGGACAGAAGCTTGCGGACGCGCCGCTGGCG
>JBLNAC010000050.1:0-13027 GCA_050259155.1 Syntrophothermus sp. | reverse complement strand
CGTGACCCTGGCCCTGTTCGACGGCTACCGGGCGCTGGCGGTCGCGGCGGCGGCGACGGTCCTCGCCGTGGCGGTCGACGTGGTCGTCGGCTCGCCGCTGACGTCGCTGTCGCTGCTGGGGCCCAACCCGGGCCTCGGCGTCAGGTTCTACGGGATCGGGAACGAGCTGGAGGCGATCCTCGCCGTCCTCGTCGTCGCCGGCACCGGCGCCGGGCTCGCCGGCTTCGCGCCGCGCCTCTCACCGGGGCGCAGCGGCGCCGCATTCCGCGCCGTCGGGGTGATCGCGGCCGCCGTCTTCGCCGCCGGGCGCTTCGGCGCCGACGTCGGCGCCGCCCTCGTCCTGCCGGTGGGGGCGGCGGTGGCGGCGGCGACGATCGCCGCGCGCCGCCGGCGGGCGGTGCTGCTCGTCCTCGCCGTGCCCTTCGTCGCGCTGGCCCTGCTCGCGCTGATCGATCTCCTCTCGGGCGCCAATGCGCACCTGACCCGCTCGGTGCTCGACGCGGGCGGCCTCGGCTCGCTCGCCGACCTCGCCCAGCGCCGCCTTCAGCTCTCGGCCCACAGCTTCACCCGGCCCCTGCTGCTCGCCCTGCTCCCCGTTGTCGCCGCACTCGCGGCCCTCACATTCCTGCAGCGCGATCGGCTCCGCATCTGGCTGGCCCCCTGGCCGGCGATGCGCGCCGGCCTGATCGGGGCGACGGCGGCGACCGTCGTCGGCACCCTCGCCAACGACTCCGGCGCCCTCCTGCTGGAGGTGGGCGTGATCTACCTCCTCGCCTTCGTCGGCTTCTCCTGGACGGAGGTCGAGCCCAAGATGCGGGGTCGGCTATCCCGGGCGGGCTCCGGCGGCGACCGGGACCGGTAGATGCCCTACCCTTAGAAGCTCGTGCGCATCGGTCTCGTCACGCCATATTCCTGGTCCTATCGAGGCGGTGTCAACCGGCACGTCGAGGCTCTCGCCGAGGAGTTCCTCGGTCGTGGCCACGAGGTCGGCGTCCTGGCCCCCTACGACCCGCCCGGGCGCGTCAGCCGGCTGCTGCACCGCGCCCCCGCCGAACCGCGCGACCTGCCCGACTACGTCACGCCGCTCGGCCGCACCGTCGCGATCGGCGCCAACGGCGCCGTCTCCAACCTCGCGGTCTTCCCCCGCGGGGGGGTGGCCGCGTCGCGGCGCCAGGTTCGCGAGGGCGGCTTCGACGTCCTCCACGTGCACGAGCCGCTGGCGCCGCTGGTCGGCTGGAACGCGACCCTCGGGGCCGGGCAGACGCCGGTCGTCGGCACCTTCCACACGTACTCGACCAAGCCAATGCCCAACTACATCGCCAACGGGCTCGGGGCCCGCCGCCTCTTCAACCGGCTCTCGGCGCGGATCGCGGTCTCCGAGGCCGCCGCCTGGACGGGCCGGCGCTGGTTCGGCGGCGAGTACACCGTCATCCCCAACGGCGTCGACGTCGACGCGCCGCCGTCCCAGCCCAAGCGGCCGGGGGAGGAGCTGCGCATCCTCTTCGTCGGCCGTCCCGAGGAGCGCAAGGGGCTGCCGATCCTGCTGACCGCCTTCGGCGCCCTCGTCGAGCACGTCCCGAGCCGGCTGACCGTGATCGGGGCCGAGCGGGACGACGTGCTGCGCTACCTCGCCGACCCGGAGCTGATCGACTCGATCGAGATCCAGGGCCGGGTCGCCGGCGCCGATCTCTGGCGGAGGCTGCACGAGGCCGACGTCCTCTGCGCCCCCTCGCTCTCGGGCGAGAGCTTCGGCATGGTCCTGACCGAGGCCTTCGCCGCCGGCACTCCCGTGATCGCCTCCGGGATCGCCGGCTACAGCGACGTCGTCACCGACGGGGTCGACGGGATCCTGGTGCCGCCGGGCGACCCCCAGCGCCTCGCCGAGGAGCTGCAGCGGGCCCACCACGAGCCGCAGCGGCTGGCGGCGATGGGCGAAGCGGCCCGGCGCAGCGCCCAGCGCTACGCGTGGCCGCGCGTCGCCGACGAAGTCACCGAGGTCTACGAGCGGGCGATCGCCGCGCCGAGGCCGGTCGGGACCCGCGAGCATCTGGCCCACTGGGCCGGGCTGCGGCCGGCCGACGGGCTGCCCCGGCGCGGGTCCGAGAAGCTGCCCAGCCTCGATCCGCCCCTCGCCCGCGACGGTAGCCGCGGCCGCCGCTTCGCGCGCCGCCTCGGCCTCGGGGTCGCCGGGGCCCTCGGGATCGGCCTGACGATGCTGGCGGCGCAGAAGATCGGCGTCGACAACGTCGTCGAAAGCATCGTCCGCTCGAACCTGACCCTCGTCCTGGTCGCCTGTGCGCTGATGGCGAGCTCGCTCTTCTTCCGCGCCGCCTCCTGGTACTGGATCGTCCGCGCCGCGCTCCCCAACCGGCCGGTGCGGCGCCGCGACGTCACCTCGGCGACGATGGTCGGGGTGCTGATGTCCGCGACGCTGCCGGCACGCCTCGGCGAGCCCGCCAGGGCGCTGACCCTGGCAAGGCGCACCGGCAGGATGCGCGAGACCTTCCCGGTCCTGCTCGGGACGCTCGTCTCGCAGACGGTGCTGAACCTCGTCGCGCTGTTCATGCTCGGCGTGATCATCGTCTCGACGACGCCGCTCTTCCACTCGGGCACCAAGCAGCTCTTCGCCTTCAGCCTGGTCCCGCTTCTGCTCCTGGTCGTCGTCCTCTTCGCGCCGCTGCTGATGCGGCGAAACGGCGACGGCCGGCTGGCCCGGATCGGAGCCGCGATCCACCGCGCCCTGGTCCAGGTACGCGCCGGGCTCGCGGTCTTCCGGCACCCGCGGCGGGGCGCGGCGGCGACCGCCGCCCAGCTGCTCGCCTGGGCGATCCAGCTCTCCTCCTGCTGGGCGCTTCTCTACGCGCTCGGCCTCGACGGCCAGGCGGGGATCGGCGCCGCGGCCGCGGTGCTGTTCGCCGTCAACGTCACCGCGGTGGTTCCCGCGACCCCGTCGAACATCGGCGTCTTCCAGCTGGCCGTGATCAGCGTCCTGCACACCGGCTTCGGCGTCAGCACCGCCGACGCGCTCGCCTACGGCGTGATCCTGCAGGGGGTCGAGATCGCCACGGCGGTCGCCCTCGGCCTGCCGGCGCTGGTCCGCGAGGGCCTCACCTGGAGCGACCTGCGGGTCCAGGCGCTCTCGACGGCGCCGGTGCGGCTCGAGCCGTGGCCTCGCGCCCGCTCCCGCGAAGCGAGCCGCGAGACCGTCGCCTAGTCTCGGCTGCTCGGGCCCGCGCCGGCGGCGGCGCTGGCGGCGGCGCCTTCGGCCCCGTCTCCTCCCGGCTCCGCCTCCGGGGGCAGGTCGCCGCCCCGCTCGGTGCCGGCGATCAGCTCGTCGGGTGAGCGGTCGGCGGGGATGAAGCCGGACTTCATCCCGAAGTAGACGGCCTGCGGATGGTGGGCGACGATCGCCACCGTCGACTGCTCGGGTAGGACGGCGAAGCCGTCGGATAGGGTCATCCCGATCCGCTCGAGGTCGAGCAGGCGCCAGACCTTGACGTGCTCGGACTGGTCGGGGCAGGCCGGGTAGCCCCAGGAGTAGCGGCGGCCCTGGTCGAGCGCGATGCCCAGCGAGCGCCGGACCTCGGAGTGGAGCCACTCCGCCAGCCCCTCGGCGGTCTGGACCCCGAGGCCGTGGACGTAGAGCTGCTCAGCGAACTCGCCTTCGGCCTCCAGGCGCTCGATCAGCTCCGTGACCTCGGGGCCGACCGTCACCCCCTGCAACGCGACCACGTCGCGCTCGCCCGACTCGAGCGGCCGGAAGAAGTCCGCCAGGCAGATGCGGTCGTGCCTGGGCTGGCGCGGGAAGGAGAGGCGCTCCAGCTCGCGTGCGGGATCCTCGGGGTCGAAGACGACCAGCTCGTTGCCGTCGGCGTTGCAGGGGAAGTAGCCGAGGCGCGCCCGCGGGTGCAGATAGCCCTGCTCTCGCCACATCCGCTCCAGGCGCGGCGCGAAGCCCTCCTCCTCGCCGTCCCCGTCGACCAGGCGGCGCCAGGCCTCCCCCTTGACCCCTTTGCCGCCCCAGTGGAGCTTGAACAGCACGTGGCGGTCCAGATAGGGGAAGACCGCGGCGAGGTCGACGGGGATCTCGCGCACCCCCCAGTAGGGCGGCGCGGGGATCGGGACGTCGGTGCGCGCCGCGGAGCGCACGCTGGCGTCCGTGGTCGGCGGCGCGTTGTCCTCGGCGGCCGGCTTTTCCCGCAGCTGCCGGGCCTCGGCGCGGATCCGCTCGACCAGCGCGGTGCGCGCCTCCTCGTCGATCAGGGCGTCCATCGTGTCGAGGCCCTGGAAGGCGTCCTTGCAGTAGAAGACGCCGGGCTCGTACATCTCGTCGGACTCGCGGCCCTTCGGGTAGAGGGTGCGGCGGCCGAAGTCGCGGTTGATCGCGGCGCCGCCGATCAGGACCGGGAAGTCGAGACCGCGGCGGTGCAGCTCGGCGACGCAGGTCGGCATCTGCTTCGAGGTCGAGACGAGCAGCGCGGAGAGGCCGATCGCGTCGGCTTCGTGTTCGATCGCGGCGTCGATGATCGCGTCGACGGGCACCTGCTTTCCGAGGTCGATGACCGTGTAGCCGTTGTTGGTGAGGATCGTGTTGACGAGCGACTTGCCGATGTCGTGGACGTCGCCGAACACGGTCGCGATCACCACCCTGCCCTTGGTGTGGCCCTCGATCCGGTCGAGGTAGCTCTCGAGCCGGGCGACGGCGCGCTTCATCACTTCGGCGGACTGCAGGACGAAGGGCAGGATCAGCTCGCCGGCGCCGAACTTGTCGCCGACCTCCTTCATCGCCGGGAGCAGGACCTCGTTCAGGGTGGGGACCGCGCCGATCTTCTTGACCGAGCGGTCGATCCAGTCCTCGACCCCGTCCTTCCTGCGCCGCAGGATGTGCCAGTGCAGCGCCTCCTCGGGCTCCATGCCCTCGGTCGGGTCGGCCGCCTCGGCCCCCTCGGCGTCCTCGCCCTTCGCCTCGAAGTGGGAGATGAAGCGCTCCAGCGCGTCGGGCCGGCGGTTGAAGACGAGGTCCTCGGTGAGCTCCCGCTCCTCGGCCGGGATCTCCGCATAGGGCGTGATGTGGTTCGGGTTGACCATCGCCAGGTCGAGGCCCGCCTCGACGCAATGGTGGAGGAACACCGAGTTGAGCACGGCCCGCGGGCGCGGCGAGACGCCGAAGGAGACGTTTGAGACGCCGAGCGAGGTCTTGACGCCGGGGATCTCGGCCTTGATCCGCCGGATGCCCTCGATCGTCTCCACCGCCGAGGGCCGCCACTCCTCGTCGCCGGTGGTGAGCGTGAAGGTGAGCGCGTCGAAGATCAGCGCCTCGGGGTCGAGGCCGTGGTCGCCGCAGGCGATCTCCTTGATCCGCTGCGCGATCTCGACCTTGCGCTCGGCCGTCTTCGCCATCCCGACCTCGTCGATCGTCAGCGCGATCAGCGCCGCCCCATGCGCCTTGGCCAGCGGCACGATCAGGTCTGCCTTCTCGCGGCCCGCCTCGAGGTTGACCGAGTTCACGATCGCCCGCCCGGGGATCTGCTCGAGCGCGGCCCTGAGCACCTCCGGCTCGGTCGAGTCGACCTGGATCGGCGCCGGCTGGGTCAGCGAGATCCGCTTCACCACCGCCTTCATCTGCTCGGCCTCGTCCTGTCGCTCGGTGAGGGCGACGCAGACGTCGAGCAAGTGGGCGCCCCCCTCGACCTGATCCTCGGCGACTGCGACGAGGCCGTCGTAGTCCTCTGCGAGCAGCAGCTCCTTGGCGCGCCGCGAGCCCTGCGAGTTGACCCGCTCGCCGACCAGCGTCGGCCGCGGCTCCTGCACCAGCGCCGTCGAGGTCATCATCGAGGAGACCTCGATCGGACCGGCCTCGGGGCGCCGGGACGGGCTGCGGCCGCCGACCCTGGCGCGGATCGCCGCGACGTGCTCGGGCGTCGTCCCGCAGCAGCCGCCGACAATGCCGACCCCATGGCGATCGACGAATTCGCCCAGGGTGGCGGCGAGAGGCTCCGGCTCTTCGGGGAAGATGGTCTCGCCGTCGGGGCCCTGCAGGGGCAGCCCGGCGTTCGGGATGCAGTGCACGGGGAGAGGGCTGTGCTCGCCGAGGAAGCGGATCGCGTCCCGCATGTCCTCGGGCCCCGTCGAGCAGTTGAGCCCGACGACGTCGACGTCGAGCGCGGTCAGCGTCGTCAGCACCGAGCGGATGTCGGTGCCGAGCAGCATCTTGCCGCCGTTGGGAAGCAGCGAGACGCTGATCTGCAGCGGCAGCCGGCGCCCGGTCGCGTCGAACGCCTCGCGAGCGCCGAAGATGGCCGCCTTCACCTCGAGGATGTCCTGTGCGGTCTCGACGATGATCAGGTCGGCGCCGCCTTCGACGAGCCCGCGCGCCTGCTCGGCGAAGACCTCGACCAAGCGGCCGAACGAGATGTCGCCCAGGGTCGGGTCGGTCGAGGCCGGCAGGAAGCCCGTCGGCCCGATCGAGCCGGCGACGAAGCGGTGCTCGCCGGCCGCGCGGCGGGCGATCTCTGCGGCCTTGACGTTGATCTCGAGCGTGCGCTCTCCGAGACCCCACTCCTCGAGCTTCAGCCGCGAGCCCTGGAACGTGTCGGTCTCGATCACGTCGGCGCCCGCCTCGAGCATCGACGCGTGGACCCCCTCGATCACGTCCGGGCGGTGGAGGACCAGCGCCTCGTGGCACTTGCCCTGCAGGCCGCCGTAGTCCTCCTCGGTCAGGTCGAACTGCTCCAGGGTCGCGCCCATGCCGCCGTCGAAGACGACGACGCGCTCCCGCACCGCGGCTAGGTAATCACGCTCGGCCATGAGCCTAGAGAGGCTACCGGTGTCATTCCGCTGTTCCTTTGCGTCGCCATGCGACGCAAAGGAACAGCGGGGCGGCGGTCAGCCGCGGAGACCGAGGCGCCGCTTGAGGCCGCGCGCGTTGACGGCCCGGGCGATGCGCTCGACTATCCCCCGACGACCCTTTGTGTAGGGGTACCAGGTGGGCTCGCGCTTGCCCGCGAAGCGGGTGATCACCAGCGACTCGGTGCGGCAGTACTTCTTGATCCCCGGCGCGCCGTGGCGGTAGCCGATCCCCGACTCCTTCCAGCCGCCCATCGGCACGTCGGAGGCGAAGTAGTTGACGAGCACGTCGTTGACGTTGACCGCGCCGCACTCGACCCGGCGCGCGACCTGCTCGGCGCGCGCCCTGTCGCCGAAGACTGAGGCCGAGAGCCCGTAGCGGGTGTCGTTGGCGAGCCGCACCGCCTCCTCGGCGTCACGCACCTTCATCACCCCGACCACGGGGCCGAAGGTCTCGTCGCGCATCACCTTCATGGAGTGGTCGACGTCGACCAGCACCGTCGGCTCGAAGTAGTCGCCCGGTCCGGGGACGCGCTTGCCCCCGGTCAGCGCCCGCGCGCCCGAGGAGAGGGCGTCGTTGACGTGCTCCTCGACGATCCCGATCTGGTTCGGCGAGGTCATCGCCCCGACCTCGGCGTCGTGGCCGGTCCGGTCCGGGCCCTGCCGCAGCTTGGCCACCTCGGCGGTGAGCTTGGCCACGAACTCGTCGTAGGCCGGCTCCTCTACGTAGACCCGCTCGACCGACATGCAGATCTGGCCCGAGTTCATCATCCCGCCCCAGGCCGCGGCGTTGGCGGCCCGGTCGAGGTCGGCGTCGGCGAGGACGATCATCGGGTCCTTGCCGCCGAGCTCGAGGCTGACCGGGGTCAGGGTCTCGGCCGCGCGAGCCATCACCTTGCGGCCGGTGCGATCGGAGCCGGTGAACTGGACGAAGTCGACCTCGTCGACCAGCGCGCCGCCGGTCTCGCCCATCCCCTGCACGCAGTCGAAGACATCGGGAGCGCCGATCTCGTGCTTCCAAGCGTCGATGATCTCCGCCAGGCCGAGCGGGGTGAACTCCGACGGCTTGACGACGACGGCGGCGCCGGCCTGAAGGGCGGGGATCGCGTCGCCGAGGGAGAGGATCAGGGGGAAGTTCCAGGGGCTGATGATGCCGACGACCGGGTGGGGCCTGTACTGGACCCGCAGCTTCTTCGAAGCCAGCAGCGCCGAGTGTGGCCGGACGCTCTCCTCGCCGATGAACTCGGCGGCCTTGGCGCCGTAGAAGTTGACGATGGCGGCCAGGTAGACGGGCTCGTTGGAGGCGTCGGCGCGGACCTTCCCGGTCTCGCGCTGCATCGTGTCGAGGACCCTCGCCTGGTTGTCGAAGACCCAGTCCCGCAGCTTGCCGAGCCAGTGGTGGCGGCCCTCGATCCCCATCGCCTCCCAGTCGGCCTGGTTGGCCCGCACCCGGGCGACCGTCTCGGCGACCCGCGCGGGCGAGTCGACCGGGACCCGGGCGACGGTCTCGCCCGTCGCGGGGTTGCGGACCTCGATCGTCTCCGCGGCCGGGGCGGCGCCGTTGCCGCCGGTCGTCTCGGCCCTCTCCGCTGCGGTTCCGCTCTCCACCGATGCTCCCTTCGTCGCCCGTTGGCCCGGGGTTGGCTGCTCGGCCAAGGGTAGCCTGCCGCCGTCGGCGCCGTCCAGCGGGTCAGCGTTCGACCAGGCGGTAGACCGGGCCTTCCAGCGAGGCGACGTAGAGCCGGTGGCGGTCGTCTTCGCCGAACGAGCTGGGGGAGGGGACGGCGAGGCCGATCCGGTGGTCGTGCGCCGCCCGCTTCAGGTGCGGGACGAGGCTGCGCAGCTGTCCCTCGCAGAGGTCCGCGTAGACATAGCGTTTGTAGAGCGAGCGAAGCTGGGGGTCGGCGACGACATAGCCGCCGATGATCGAGCAGCTGCCGCCCCCGCGGCTGTGGGAGTAGGCGAAGATCGGCTTCGTCGTGCCGCCCGGGTCGGGCGTGCCGCTGTTTTCTTCTTCGTATCGATGGAAGCCCTCGAAGGCGTCCCAGCCGAAGTTCGCGCCGCGGGCGGCGCCGACCGTCGTGTAGTCGAGCTCCTCGAAGCGGTTCTGGCCGACGTCGGCGATCGCGATCCGCGGCTGCCGGCCGGTCACCCGGTCGAACGAGAAGCGGAAGGGGTTGCGGAGGCCGTAGCTGTAGATCTCGTCGCGGCCGGGCCGGCCGACGAACGGGTTCGAGGCCGGCACCGTGTAAGGCCGGCCGCCGCTGGGGAGCGGGTCGATCCGCAGCATCTTCCCCAGCAGCACATTCTTGTTCTGTGCGTTGTTGGGGGGATCGCCCGCGGAGCCGCCGTCGCCGGTGCCGAAGTAGAGGAGGTGGCCGAGGAACTGGAGCTGGCCGCCGTTGTGGTTTGAGTTGTCCGGGTGGGGGATCGTGATCACCGGCCGGCGCGAGCCGGCGGCGGCGCGGGTCGGGCTCCGGCGCCTGAATTCGTCGACCCGGATGTTCCCGGCGTTGTCCACGTAGTAGACGTAGAAGCGGCGGCTGCGCCGGTAGTCCGGCGGGAACCCGATCGAGAGCAGGCCGCGCTCGCCGCCGTCGTCGCTTACCAGCGGATCGATGTTGAGGAACGGGTGCGGCAGGCGGTGACCGCCGCGCAGGACGACGACCCTGCCGGGCTGCTCGACGACGAACAGCAGTCGCGGGAAGCCGGGCGCGCCCCGGACGTCCACCGGGCTTTCGAAGGAGCCGATGCGCTTCAGCGCCAGGGTGCGGTTCGCGCCCGAGGAGGCGTGGAGGTCGGGGGCGGGGTTCTCCGCGGCGGAGCCGCAGGCGGTCGCCGCCGCCAGCATCAGGGCGCCGAGAAGGACGACGGTCGAGCGCAGCCCCATTCGCCTCACGCTACCGACCGAAGGGCGCCGCTAGCCCCCGCTTCCCTTCCGTCCCCCGATTTCGACGACTTCGCCGCTGTCGGTGACTTCGGTTTCCGGCAGCTCGCGGGTGATTTCGGTGACGATCGAGCCCCCGGGCGGGACGCCGCTGCCGGTAACGGCCTTCGCTTCTCCGCCGAGGCCGGCGTCGACCCTGTAGAGCAGCGTGTACCTGCCGGCCCGCACCGCGCTCAGCTTCCAGACCGCGTTGGTGACGGCGCCCGGCTCCAGCGGCCCGAAGTCGAACGTCTTGCGGTTCGATGTTTCGGCTCCGCCGGGCTTGGAGGAGCCCGCCAGCCGGGGGTAGGTCTGCGCCAGGACCCAGATCGGGCGGTCGGGTTGAGCCAGGCCGGGCTGGGGATCGCGGATCGCGAAGGGCAGCTCGGAGTCGGCCCCCTCCCGACCCGCGATCGTGATCGTCACCGTCAGCGCCGGGATCGTCTTCCTGCCGCTGTTGCGGACGCCGATCTGCAGCAGCGAGGTCTGGCCGAGCCGCTGCTTGACCGGGAAGCTCGCTTCCGTCACGTCGACCCTGTACCTGCCCGCCGCCTCGTTCGAGTCGGACGAGCCGCCGCCGCAGGCGGCGAGCAGCGCCGCCGCCGCCACCAGCGCGAGCCCGGTCGCGGTGCGACGGAGGCCGGTGCGCCGGGAATGTCGTCCGGTCCCCCGCAAGGCGGCCCGAACATAGCACGGGGTTTCCCCGCATCCGCGCCGTTTTCGCGGGGTGCCGGAGGGTTAGCCGGATCTCAACACTGGGCTAATGGATGGGGCTGACCCATCCCCTAGTATCCGACCAGCGAGAGGAGCGTCGCGGAGGGCGGCGCGCCTCGACGGAGGAGTAGATGGTCGGAACCGCGGTCAACAGGGCGTTCCTGCCCGCCAAGTCTGTGTTCGAACAGGTGGGGGAGATGATGCTCCTCACCGCCCGGACGATCGTCTCCGCCGTCCGCCCGCCCTACCCGTACGGCGAGGAGTTCATCGGACAGTTCCTCTTCGCGCTGCAGCTCTGCTGGTTCCCGCTGCTGGTCTCGACCGTCGCCTTCGGGTTCGGCGCCCCGGGCCTGCAGGCGGCCAACTTCCTCTCCCTGTTCGGCGCCCTCGACCGCTTGGGCGGCTTCTTCGTCCTCGCCTCGATCCGCGAGTTCGCCCCCTTCGTGACCGCGGTGGTCGTCGCCGGCGTCGCCGGGACCGCGATCACCGCCGACCTCGGCGCCCGCAAGATCCGCGAGGAGCTCGACGCGCTGCAGGTCCTCGGCGTCGACCCGATCAAGAACCTTGTCGTGCCGCGGTTCCTGGCGCTGATGCTGATCACCGGGCTGCTCGACATCTACGCGCTCGTGTTCGGCATCAGCGGCGGCATCCTCACCGAGCTTCTGTACAACCAGCCGCTGGGCGGCTTCTTCGCGACCCTCTTCTCGAACGCCTCGGTCACCGACCTGTGGGGCTCGGTCGTCAAGTGCACGCTGTTCGGGGCGATGATCGCGGTCGTCTGCTGCTACAAAGGGATGACCGCGTCGGGCGGGGCGGCGGGCGTCGGCAAGGCGGTCAACGAGGCCGTGGTCATCTCCTTCATGGCGGTCTTCGCCTTCAACTACGTCTTCACCCAGACGCTGCTGGCGACGAACCCGGAGCTGCAGACCATCCGATGAGCGCGAAGCGGCCAAGCGTGGATGCCTGGCTCTCGGCGCCGGCAGCGAGGCGCGGGGTATCGGCGTGAACGCCTGGCTCGAGATCCCGCGCGGGTGGCTCGACTCGTTCGGCGAGATCGCCCGCTTCGGCGGCCGCATCGCGGGGCTCGTGTACTCGGGCCGCGTCTTCCGCTTCTTCGGGGAGGCGCTGCGCCAGGCCGGGATCCTGATCCTCGGCTCGGCGCTGATCATCTGGGCCCTGGTCTTCACGCTCGGCCTGCAATGCGGGATCGAGGGTGCGTACCTGCTGCGCGCCCAGGGCGCGCCCGCCTATGCCGGCGTCTTCTCCGCCTGGTGCGATCTGCGCGAGATCATGCCCTACGCCTTCGGCTACATGCTCGCGGCCAAGGTCGGGACCGGCATCGTCGCCGAGCTCGGGGCGATGCGGATCTCGGACGAGATCGACGCGCTCGAGGTGATGGGCGTGCCGCCGGTCACCTTCCTCTGCGCGACCCGCCTGCTCGCCGCCTGGATCACGTTCCCCTTCATCTACCTGGTGGGCATCGGGATCATGTACCTGGCGAGCTACCTCGCGGTGGTGCAGCAGATCGGCGACGTCTCGTCGGGGGGCTACCAGCTGGTCTTCTGGATGTTCCAGAACCCGCCCGACCTCCTCTTCAGCCTGATCAAGGGCATGGTGATGGCGACCACGATCGTGCTCGTCGGGTGCTACTACGGCTACACCGCGTCCGGGGGGCCGGTCGGGGTGGGGACCGCGACGGCGAAGTCGATGGTCCTGAACATCGTCTTAGTCCACATCATCGGGATGCTCGGGACCCTGGTCTTCTGGGGGGCGAACCCGCGGGCGCCAATAGGAGGCTGACGTGCCAGACGACGAGGAAAAGCGAACCGAGAGCGCGGAGCTCACCGCCCCTGCGGGCGAAGAGCCACCCGCGCCGCCGCCGCCGGCCGCCAGCCCCGACGACGAGGGGCCCTACGTCAGCGAGGACGGGGCGGTGATGGGGCGGGACTTCATCATCCCCGGCGTCGACCCCTCCGAGCACGATCCCTACCGCTACCACACGGGCCGCAAGCGCGACCACGGCGGCGAGGACGCGATCGAGATCATCGACCTGGTCAAACAGTTCGGGCGGGCGCGGATCCTAAACGGGCTGAACCTCGGCCTGCCCGAAGATCAGGTCTCGATGGTGCTGGGGCCGTCGGGAACCGGCAAGAGCGTGCTGATCAAGCACATCGTCGGCCTGCTCTACCCCGACTCCGGCGACGTCCTCGTGCACGGCGAGTCGATCCCCAACATGACCGACGACGAACTCTTCGACGTGCGGAAAAAGTTCGGCCTCCTGTTCCAGGACGGGGCGCTGTTCGGCTCGATGAACATCTACGACAACGTCGCCTTCCCGCTGCGCCAGCACACCGACAAAGGCGAGGAAGAGATCGGCGAGATCGTCACCCGGCGCCTGAAGGAGGTCGGCCTCACCGAGGCGACTTACAAGATGCCGAACGAGCTCTCGGGCGGGATGCGCAAGCGCGCGGGCTTCGCCAGGGCGCTGGTCCTCGAACCGGCGATCGTCATGTTCGACGAGCCCGACTCGGGCCTCGACCC
>JBLNAC010000049.1:0-14986 GCA_050259155.1 Syntrophothermus sp. | reverse complement strand
TCCTGATGGGCGCCTTCGGCTCCCTCGGCGAGAACCGGCGCGAGGCGCTCAAGCTCGCCGCCGGCTTCCGCGGCGAGGAGGCGGTCGACGCCGGCGTCACCGAAGAGGACGCGCTGGAGCTCGTGCTCGAGCTCCTCTCCCCGCCTCGCCTGATGCAGCTCGCCGTCGAGGCGGTCGAGCTGTATGTATGGGACCGGGCCGGCTCTGACAACTGAGCCGAAGCCGCGCCTCAGGCCCCGTCCAGCGCCGCCCGCACCTCTTCGATCGCCTGGTCGTTGTCGCGGAAGTGCACGGCCCGCATGCCGAGCTCGCGCGCGGCCTCGCAGTTGACCTCGATGTCGTCGATGAAGAGGCATGCCTCCGGCGCCAGCCCGAGCCGCTCGAGCGTGATCTCGTAGATCCGCCGTTCGGGCTTGCGGAAGCCGACGAAGGCGGAGTCGACGACCGTCTCGAAGATCTCGTCGACCGGCAGCTTCGCCCGCCACAGCGGCTCCCACTCGCGGACGTTGTTGGTGAGCATCGCCATCCGCAGGCCGCTCTCCTTCAGCTCGCGCATCAGCCCGATCGTCTCTGCGTTCGGGTGCAGGGCGCCGATGAACACCTCGCGGAAGCGGTGCATGTGGGGCCTGTGCCCGAGCAGCGGCTCGAGCCCGTCGCAGAGGCGCTCGAGGAAGGCGAGCTCGCTGATCTCGCCCCGCTCCATCTGGAAGAGGGGGTTGGCGCCGTCCGCCTCGGTGATCGCCCGCAGCGCCCTGCCGAAGTCCTCCGGCGCGACGCCTATCTCGTCCTGGAGCGCGAGGAAGGAGGGCAGGAGCGGCGTCGTCAGGACGCCGCCGAAATCCGAGACGACGGCCTCGATCTCAGCCATCGCCGCGCGCGACCTCGTAGTGGCCGAGGCCCTCGCGTCCCTCGACCGACCAGCGGAAGAAGGCGATCCGCGAGTCGAGGCCCCGGCGCCGGACCGCGACGGAGCTGATCAGCGCGCCGGCCCCGCGCAGCGGCTGTGCGTCCTCGGGGTCGGCCCAAAGCTCCAGCGTCGCCCGTCGCTGGACGCCGTCCTCCCCGTATTCGGTCGACAGCAGTGCCTCGCCGAGCTCGACCGGTGCCCCGTCGGGGTCGCAGAGGACCGCGGCGATCTCCTCGTCGCCGTGGCCCGAGCCCCGTCGCGGCAGCACCGAGGTCAGCGCCAGCAGCCCGCCGTCGTCGAAGACGATCCCGATCGATCGCCGCACAATCCGCCCGCGGTCGCTCACGCGCCGCAGCCTATCCTTCGCCGGTCATGGGCCTCTCCGTTGTCATCCGCGATGCCGACCCCGGCCGGGATGCCGCCGCCTGTGCGGCGATCTACGCGCCCAGCGTCGAGCGGGCGCCGACCTCCTTCGAGGAGCGGGCGCCGACCGCGGCGGAGATGGAGGCGCGGATCGCCGACGTCGGCGCCACGCACCGCTGGCTGGTCGCGGCGGACCGGGGGGAGGTGGTCGGCTACGCCTACGCCTGCCCCTTCCAGGAGCGGGCCGCCTACCGCTGGACCGCCTCGGTATCGGTCTACGTCGCCGCCGAGCGCACCGGCCGGGGCCTGGGCCGGGCGCTGTACGAGGAGCTGTTCGTCCGCCTGCGAGGCCAGGGCTTCCGCATGGCCTGCGCCGGGATCACCCTGCCCAACCCGGCCAGCGTCGCCCTGCACGAGCGCCTCGGGTTCGCCCTCACCGGCGTCAATCGCGAGGTGGGCTGGAAGCTCGGCGCCTGGCACGACGTCGCCTGGTACCAGCTGGAGCTGTCCCCGCCCCCGCCCGGGCCCCCGCCCGAGCCGCTTCCGCCGCGGCCCGCGGTCGCCGGCGGCTAGGATTGGCCCATGGCAGAGGATCTCGATACCCTGACCGAGGAGGACGTCTACGAGGCGCTCGAGGAGGTCATCGACCCCGAGCTGGGACTCGACTTCGTCTCCCTCGGCCTCGTCTACGACGTCAGCATCGAGGACGGCGACGTCTACATCACCTTCACCCTGACGACCCCGGCCTGCCCGATCGGTCCCCAGGTGTCCGAGCAGATGAGGGAGTTCGTCGGTGACCTCCCCGGCGTCTCCGCGGTGCACCCGAAGATGGTCTTCGAGCCCGCCTGGTCGCCGGAAATGATGACCGACGACGCCAAGTTCGCGCTCGGCTTCTAGGCGCCCGGCGCCCTAGGAGATCGCGCCGGAGGCGGCGAGTATCAGCACCAGCGTCCCGAGGGCGACGCGGTAGACGACGAAGCCCTTCAGGGTGTGGCTGGTGAGGTAGCGCAGCAGCCAGGCGATCGCCGCGTAGCCGGAGACGAACGCGACGAGCGTCGCGATCGCCGTCGCCTCGACCGAGGCGCTGCCGTCGCCGCCGACCTTGCGCAGCTCGAAGAGGCCGCTGAGGACGACGGCCGGGACGGAGAGCAGGAACGAGTAGCGGGCGGCGGCGACGCGGTCGAAGTTGCGCAGCAGGCCGGCCGAGATCGTCGCCCCCGAGCGCGAGACTCCCGGGATCAGGGCCAGGGACTGGGCCATCCCGACCCAGAAGCCGTCGCGGCCGTTCAGCTGCTCCATCCCCCGGCGCCGGCTGCCGAGCCGTTCGGCGAGCAGCATCACGAAGGAGAAGAGGATCAGGGCCGAGCCGATCAGGTAGAGGTTGCGGGCGCTGGACTCGATCTGGTCGCGGAAGAGGAAGCCAAAGATCGAGATCGGGATCGTCCCGAGGATGATGTACCAGCCGAGCTTCGCCTCGTGGCTGCGCCGCCCCATCGGCAGCCGCAGCTCGCGCAGCCAGGCGACGGCTATCCGCCAGAGCCGCTCCCAGAAGTAGATCAGCACCGCCGCCATCGTCCCCAGCTGGATCACCGCGGTGAAGCCGGCGCCAGGGTCGGGCCAGCCGAACAGCGCCGGGACGATCCGCAGGTGGCCGCTGGAGGAGATCGGCAGGAACTCGGTCAGCCCCTGGACGAGGCCGAGGACGATGGCCTCGAGGTTGCTCATGCCGGCCCTGTTTATCACCTGCTCCGGCCTCGCCGTACGATGCGCTCATCGCCGACTCCGGTCCTCAGAGCTTTCTCGACCGCTTCCTGCCCGAGTACGACGTCTCCGACGCGGTGGCGGTGACGGTCCGCGCCGATGCCGACGCCGTCTGGTCGGCGCTGATCGAGGCCGACCTGATCGAGCTCGCCCGCCGCAAGCCCCTGATCGGAGTCCTCGGCGGCGCCCGCGCCCTGCCCGAGATCGCCAGCCGGCTGCTGCACGGAGAACGCCCGCCGGGCGCCCCGGAGCGGATGCGGCTCCGCGACATGCCCACCCTTCCGATGGAGGCCGGGGGCTGGATCCTCCTCGGCGAGCGGCCAGGGGAGGAAATCGCGCTCGGCCTCGTCGGCCGCTTCTGGCGGCCGGTGATCGAGTACGCGAATGTCGACGCCGCCTCCTTCGGCGCCTTCGCCGAGCCCGACTGGGCGAAGACGATCTACGCGCTCGCCGTGAACCCCCGCGAGTGCGGCGTCACGCTGCTGACCGGGACGATGCGGACCGCGACGACCGACGCGGGCTCGCGGCGCAAGTTCGACCGCTACTGGACCTTCGGCGTCGGCTCCGGCGCCCACGTCCTCGTCCGCGGCCTGCTCGAGGCCGTCCGCGAGGACGCCGAGTCGCGGCCGGGCTGAGCTCCGCGGTCGATCTGGGGGTGCCTTGGGCCCCGGCGCTGGCCGGCGGCGCCCGGAGCTACTCCTCGTCGATCCGCGGCAGCTCGTGCCCGGCGCCGTTGCCGTTGCCGGGCATCTCCTCGGCGCTGAGGTCGAAGTCGTAGGGGCGGGTGGGGCCGCCCTCGCCGCTCCGGCCTCCCTCCGAGCGGCCGGACGCCCCCCGTCCAAAGCCGCCGGCGCCCGAGACGCCGATCACCGTCACGCGGCCGAGAGTGAAGCGCTTCAGGGCGGCGCGCGCCAGCGCCCGGGTTGGCGGGATCAGGAAGAAGGCGCCGACGATGTCGGTGAGGAATCCCGGGGTGAGCAGGAGGGTGCCCCCGATCACGATCAGGACCCCGTCGGCCACCTCCTTGCCGGGAAAGCGGCGCCGGGCGAGCGCCTCGTTGAAACGGCGCCAGGCGCCCCGCCCTTGGTGGCGCAGGAGCAGCGAGCCCGCCACCGCGTCGACCAACAGCAGCAGCAGCGTCGGCCAGACGCCGATCGCTTCGCCGACCTTGATGATCACGTAGAGCTCCGCGATCGGCACGACGATGAAGAGCGCGACGAGAAGGAGGAGCATCCGGATGAAGCGTAGAGGGGCGCCGCCGCGGGCTCAGGCGGCGGCGGTCGCGGCGGTCGCCGCCGCCTCCAGCTCGCCCAGCGCGTCGTTGATGCCCGCACCCAGCAGTTCGACGTCCTCCATCGAGTCGTAATCGGCGAGCAGGCCGAACCCGACTTTGCCGTTGTAGCTCATGATCGCGATCGCGAGACGGTGGTTCTCGGGCAGGAACGCAACCGGGAAGACCTCTTCGAGCTCGCGGCCCAGCACATACAGCGGCAGCTGCGGTCCCGGCACGTTGGTGACGATCAGGTTGAACAGCCGGGTCGAGAAGTTGATCCGCGAGGCCTGCGCCAGCAGGGTCGGCGGCGCGAAGTCGTTGAAGCGGGAGATCATCTCGGCGCCGAGCGCCTGCTTGGAGCGCTTCAGGCCGTCCATCGCCTCGCTGATCACGTGCAGGCGGCGCACCGGGTCCTCGACGTAGACCGGCAGCGGCCCCCGCATCAGCGCGATCCGGTTGCCGAGGTTGCCGCGCTCGTCCTCGCTGCGGATCGAGACCGGCACCAGGGCGCGCAGCTCCAGGCCCTCGGTGCGGATGCTGCGGCTGTGCAGCCAGTTGCGGATCGAGCCGGTGACGACGGCGAGGACCACGTCGTTGACGGTGCCGCCGAAGGTGTCCTTGATCCGCTTGAAGGTCGAGAGGTCCGACCGCGCCCAGACGTAGCGGCGGTGGGGGCCGATGTCCTCGTTCAGCGGGACGTCGGGGGCCGGGTCAGCGAAGGCGCTGAGGATCTCGCCCAGACCCTCCAGCGCCTCGACCGCTTTGTGCGCGGCGTGCTCGGGGTGACGGACGACGTCGAGGCTCCGCTCGGCGACCCTGACCGGGAGCGCCACCGCGTCGGCGATCCCGCGCGCGACCAGCTCGGTCGTCCCCGGCTCGGGCTGGGGGACCCACTCGTCGGTCACCGGAGCCGGCTCCGGCACCGGCTCGAGGTCGAAGAGGACGGTGCCGATGTCGACGCCCGAGATCCCGTCGACCATCGCGTGGTGGGTCTTGGTCAGGATCGCGAAGCGGTCGCGCTCCAGCCCCTGCACCAGCCACAGCTCCCAGAGCGGCTTGGAGCGGTCGAGCTGCTGCGAGAAGACCCGGCCCGCGAGGCGCTTCAGCTGATCCTCGCCGCCCGGCTCCGGCAGCGCGCTATGGCGGATGTGGTAGGTGAGGTTGAAGTTGACATCGTCGGCCCAGAGCGGCCGGCCGGCCTCCAGCGGCGGCACGACCAGCTTCTGGCGGAAGCGCGGCACCAGGTGCAGGCGGCCGCGCACGTGCTCGACCAGGTCGACGTATTTCGGCGGCGGCCCCTCGAAGACGAGGATCGCGCCGACGTGCATGTGGCTCGTCGCGCTCTCGTTGGTCAGGAACGAGGCGTCGACCGCGGTGAGGCGGTCCAGGTGGCGTCCCTCGGTGCTCATCCCGACCAAGGCTATCTCCGAAGGCCCCCCGCGGCCACTCCGCGGCCACTCATCGTCTCCCCCGCAACCCCAACGGCAGGCGTTTCTGAGCTGAGGGGGCCGATGGGACCGCTTAGCTCAGACACGCCCTCGGTAGTCTGGAAGTGTGTCGCCGGCCGACGCCGCAACCGCCACCGCCGCCCCGAAGCGGGTGCTTCTCGCCGCCCCGCGCGGGTATTGCGCGGGCGTAGACCGCGCCGTCCAGACCGTCGAGCGCGCGCTAGAGCTCTACGGGGCGCCCGTCTACGTGCGCAAGGAGATCGTCCACAACAAGCACGTCGTCGAGGAGCTGGCGCAGCGCGGCGCGATCTTCGTCGACGAGGAGATCGAGGTTCCCGAGGGCGCGATCGTCGTCTTCTCCGCCCACGGCGTCGCCCCCTCCGTGCACGAGAACGCCGTGGCACGCGGCCTGCGGACCATCGATGCCACCTGCCCACTGGTGACCAAGGTCCATGTCTCCGCTCGGCGCTTCGCCGCCGAGGGCTACACGATCGTGATGATCGGCCACGAGGGCCACGAGGAGGTCGAAGGCACGACCGGCGAGGCGCCCGACAGCATCATCCTGATCGAAACCGCCGAGGAGGTCGCCGAGCTGGAGGTGTCGGACCCCGAGAAGGTCGCCTTCATCACCCAGACGACGCTCTCGGTCGACGAGACGGCGGAGGTGATCGCGGCCCTGCGCGCCAAGTTCCCCTCGATCGTCAGCTCCAAGTCCGACGACATCTGCTACGCGACCACCAACCGCCAGATCGCGGTCAAGCAGCTCGCCCGCGAGTGCGAGCTGGTCCTGGTGATCGGCTCGACCAACTCCTCCAACTCCAACCGCCTGGTCGAGGTCGCCCGCGAGCACGGCGCCGCCTCGCACCTGATCGACAACCACGGCCAGGTCGACGAGGCCTGGCTCGAGGGCGTGGAGACGGTCGGCATCACCTCGGGCGCCAGCGCCCCCGAGGAGCTGGTCGAGAGGCTCGTCGAGTTCTTCCGCGCCCGTGGCGCCGAGGAGGTCTCCGAGCTACGCACGGTTCACGAGGACGTCCGCTTCATGCTGCCCAAGGAGATCCGCGAGGAGCTCGCCGCGCGCGCCTGAGCGGCGCCCGATCAGGGCACGCCCGGCGCGAAGCTGATCGACCAGATCCGCAGGCCGGGGGAGGGGCGGAGCACGAGGCTGTGGGCCTCGTGGCGGGGATGCTCGGCGATCGCCCGCAGCGCCGGATGGGGTCCGACGGCGATCGGCTCGAGCCAGCGGCCGTCGATCTCGGCCTCGATCATCCCCTCGCCCTCGAAGGTCACGTAGACGCCCCCCGCCTGGTAGTCGAGCGCGAGCACGGGGTCCTCCTCGGAGGCGAGCCACGGCTGCTCCCAGGAGCCGCCCGGGAAGAGCTCCGGCGTCGGGGCGATGACCTCGATCCCGGCCGCGTCGGTGGCGCGGAGCGGCTCCATCGGCGGCGGCAGCTCCCGCAGGGCGGCGATCTCGCGCAGCTCGTCCTGGATTGCCTCCTCGGTGGCGCGGTATTCGCCCTCCCCGAAGTGGGCCCAGGCGAGGGCGCCGCCGAGGCTCCAGAGGAACAGGCTCGGCCAGCCCTCGCAGCCGTAGGCGAGCCAGAGGTCCCGCTTCGCGTCGATCGCGACCGGGAGGTCGACCCCGAGCGCGGCGAACCCGGCGCGCACCGCCTCGACGTTGGCGCCGAACGGGAAGCGCGGCTCCTGGACCAGGATCACGCTGAGCCCCGCCTCGCGGTAGCGGCGCGACCACTCAAGGAGGTAGGGAAGGGTGCGGACGCTGTTGAGCTGCGCGAAGTCGACGAAGTGGACGATCGCCGGCCCGCCGGCGGTCAGGGCCGGCATCGATTCCGGCCGCCCGCCGATCCAGGTCAGCGAGTCCGGAAGGTCGGGGGCGGCGATGTTGTCGCGGCCGGGACGCACGGGTAGGACGTTATCCTGGGCCCGCGTGCTCCAGCCTGCTGCCCTCGTCCCGCCGGTCGCGTCCCGTACCGCCCCGATGGGGGCGGCGCTCCTCGAGCTGCCGGCCGCTGACCGATAGACCTTCGCCCGTGCTCGTGCTCGCGACGATGGTGCCGCTCGCGCACCTCGGCCACTGGCTGTGGGTCTTCTACGTGATCCCGGTCCTGATCGTCGTCGCCGGGATCCTCCTCAGCGGCCGCGCCGCTCGGCGGCGGGATCGCTGAGCAGCTGGCGCCTGGCGACGGACGCCAGCGCCGCGACGACCGCAGCCTCCCCGAGGCCGCTCGCGCGCAGCTCGTCGTAGGCGCCGAAGCTGCTCAACAGCATCAGCAGCGTGCCCGCCTCGTCGGGGCCGAGGGCGGGGTCGAGGGCGCCGCGCTCCTCCAACGCCGCCACTACCCGCTCGACCTCGCGGCGGCGGTCGCGCCCTTGGCGGGCGACGAAGTCGGCCGCCGCGGGATCGATCACCGCCAGGCCGTACAGGTGGCGGTGGATCGCCTCCTCCGAAGCCCAGAAGCGGACCGTCTCCCGCAGGAAGTAGCCGATGATCGCCGCCCCGCTCTCCTGCTCGGGCGCCCCGCGCAGCGCGACCAGCGCCGGGTTGTCGGCGAGGGTCTCGCAGATCGCGTCGACGAGGCCGACCCGGGTGCCGAAGTGTTGGTAGAGCGTCGCGCGGGAGACTCCGGCGCGGGCCGCGACCTCCGCCACCGTTGCTTCGTGGAAGCGACCCTCGGCGAGCAGCTCGCGGACCGCCTCCATGATCCGGGCCCGGGTGCGGGCGACGCGCGCCGATCCCCGGGCGGGTCGGTAGGGGCGCGATGACGTAGCCCGGCTCACGGCCTCGCTCCGATCACGACAGAAAGTCTAGACAAGATGTCCAGTCTTGTGGTACAAGAACCGCGTCAAGACCGGACACCGTGTCCAGATCGAGAGCGGATCCGGGCACCGGACGAGGAGGAAGAGATGCCAAGCGCTTCACGCGAGACGGCCGGCAAGGTCGAGGACGCGGGTGTGATGGAAGGGCGGTACGAGCAGCTCGGCGGCTTCATCGTCGGCTTCGAGCGCTTTCGCGAGGACGCCGACGCGACGCCGCTGCTCGAGGGTTTGCCCGAAGACCGATGCCAGGCCGAGCACTGGGGCTACGTGCTGAAGGGGAGTCTCAGCTTCCGCTTCGCCGACCACGAGGAGACCTTCGTCGCCGGCGACGCCTATTACGCTCCCGCCGGCCACGTCCCGGTGGTCACCGCCGGCACCGAGGTCGTCGAGTTCAGCCCGGCCGCGGAGTTCGGACGCACGATGGAGGTGCTGGGGCGGAATCTGGCGGCGATGCAGGCCGCCGGGTAGCCGCTCGACGAAGGCACGGCCGGATCCCGAGGCGACGCGGTCGCCGCGCGGCCGGCGGCGGGATCAGAGGATCTCGGCGAGTCGCCGTTCGAGCGCCGCCGAGATCTCGTCCCGCACCGGCCCCTCGGCCAGGCGCTCCACCAGCGACTCGAGGAAGCCTTCGACGATGAGCGTCTTCGCCACCGCCGGATCGAGGCCCCGGGAGGTGAGGTAGAAGAGCTGGTCCCTGTCGATCTGGGCGATCGCCGCCGCGTGCGTGCAGCGGACGTCGTCGGCGAGGATCTCGAGGCCCGGGATCGCGTCGGCGTGGGCCTCGGGCGAGAGCAGCAGGTTGCGGCTCTCCTGGAAGGCGTCGGTCTGCTGGGCGCCGGGGTCGACCTTGATCATCCCCCGCCAGACCGCCGTCGCGCCGGCGGCGAGCACGCCGCGGAAGGCGAGGTCGGAGCTCGTGCTCGGCGCCGCGTGCTCCTGCGTGGTGTCGTAGTCGAGGTGCTGCCCGGCGCCTCCCGCGTAGCCGCCGGTGACCCGCGCCTCCGAGCCGGGCCCGGCGAGCTTCGTCTCCATCCGCACCTTGCCGCGGGCGGAGCCGAAGCCGAGCGCGGTCCAGTCCAGGCGCCCGTCGCGCTCGACCTGCGCCCGCTGGGTGGCGAAGATCCAGGCGCGCTCGGAGATGTCCTGGGTGTTGACGTAGCGCAGGGTCGCCCCCTGGCCCACGCTCAGCTCGACGACCGAGTTGAGCAGCGCGTCTATCTCGTCGTCGGGCGAGGACCAGTGCTCCCAGACCTCGACCTCGGCGTTCTCCTCGAGCACGATCAGCGTGCGCCAGGACACGCCCGCGCCGTCGGCATCGATCGGGACCTCGACCCTGATCGGCTCGCCCACGCGCACGCCGCGCGCAACGTGGATCAGGACCCCGTCGCTCCACGCCGCCTCGTTGCGGGCGACGAAGGGGTCCTCCACAGGGACCAGCGAGCCGAGCGCGCGCTCGACCAGGTCGGCGTGCCTGGCGAGCGCCTCGCCCAGGGGTACGACCGTCGCCCCCTCGGCCCCGCCAAGCTCCGCGGCCGGCGCGGTCGCCTCGTAGGAGCCGAGGTCGAGCCCCGAGAGGTCGGTGAATTCCCAGCCCTTCGCCTTGCGGTCGGGCAGCGGCAGGCTCTCCGCGAGAGAGGCGCCGTGACGGCGCCTCTCGTCGAGCCAGGCCGGCTCGGTCGCCAGCTCAGCCAATCGAGCCCTCCATCTGCAGCTCGATCAGGCGGTGGAGCTCGACCGCGTACTCCATCGGCAGCTCCTTGGTCACCGGCTCGATGAACCCGTTGACGATCATCTTCGAGGCCTCCTCCTCGTCGAGCCCGCGGCTCTGCAGGTAGAACAGCTGCTCGTCGCCGATCTTGGAGACCGTCGCCTCGTGGCCGACGTCGGCGTCGTTCTCGTCGATCCGGATCGTCGGGTAGGTGTCCGAGCGCGAGTCCTCGTCCAGCAGCAGCGCGTCGCAGACGACCTTCGAGCGCGATTCGGCGGCGCCGTCGGCGACCTCCAGCAAGCCGCGGTAGGTCGCGCGGCCGCCGTCCTTGGAGATCGACTTGGAGAAGATCGAGGACGAGGTCCTCGGCGCCGCGTGGATGATCTTGCCGCCGGCGTCCTGATGCTGGCCGGCGCCGGCGAAGGCGATCGAGAGGATCTCGCCGTGGGCCTCGGGCCCGAGCAGGTAGATCGACGGGTACTTCATCGTCAGTTTCGAGCCGAGGTTGCAGTCGACCCACTCCATCGTCGCCTTCTCGTGCGCGACGGCGCGCTTGGTGACGAGGTTGTAGACGTTCTGCGACCAGTTCTGGACGGTCGTGTAGCGGACCCGCGAGCTCGGCTTGGCGACGATCTCGACCACCGCCGAGTGCAGCGAGTCGCTCGAGTAGACCGGCGCCGTGCAGCCCTCGATGTAGTGGACGTCGGCGCCCTCCTCGGCGATGATCAGCGTCCGCTCGAACTGGCCCATGTTCTCGGTGTTGATCCGGAAGTAGGCCTGCAGCGGCATCTCGACCCGGACCCCGGCCGGGACGTAGACGAACGACCCCCCCGACCAGACGGCAGAGTTCAGCGCCGCCAGTTTGTTGTCGTTGGGCGGAATCACCGTCGCCCAGTACTCGCGCACGAGGTCCTCGTGCTCGCGCAGGGCCGTATCCATGTCGGTGAAGATCACTCCCTGTTCCTCGAGCTTCTCGTTGACCTGGTGGTAGACGACCTCGGACTCGTACTGGGCGCCGACGCCGGCGAGGAATTTGCGCTCGGCCTCGGGGATCCCGAGGCGGTCGAAGGTGTTCTTGATGTCCTCCGGGACCTCGCTCCAGTCGCGGCTGTTCTTCTCCGAGGCGCGGACGAAGTAGTGGATGTCGTCGAAGTCGATCTGGGCCAGGTTGCCGCCCCAGGTCGGGGTCGGGCGCGCGTAGAAGTGCTCGAGCGCCTTGAGCCGGAAGTCCCGCATCCACTGCGGCTCGTCCTTGTACTCGGAGATCGATTCGACGACCTCGCGCGACAGGCCCTTCGGCGCTTTGTAGGCGTAGCCGGACTCCGAATCGTGGAACCCGAACTTCTCCTTGTAGTCGGCGTTGATGCCGGCCAGCTCGCGTTTCTCGGCGAGTACCTCGGGCGTTGCCATATCAGTCGACCTCCAGCTGGATGGTGTCGTCCTCGATCGCGATCGGGAACGTCTGCACCGGCGCGAACGCGGGGAGCGTCTTCGGCCTGCCGGTGGTCAGGTCGAAGAGGGAGCCGTGGCGCGGGCACTCGACGGTGCAGGCGGCAGCGTCGAAGTCGCCCTCGGCGAGCGGCCCATTGTCGTGGGAGCAGCGGTCCTCGATCGCGTACAGCGCGCCGTCGCAGTTGAAGACGCCGATCTTGCGGCCCTCGTGCTCGACCAGCCGCATCTCGCCCGGACCCAGCTCGGTGGCCGGGCAGACGGCGATCGTCGTTCCCGCGGTGTCGGTCAAGAGTCGCCTGCTGCCGTGTTGGATGGACCGTTAGTGCGCATCGAGACTAATCCTACCTCTGAAGTCGGATTTTAGCGGTCGTCCCCTCCGGGCCGTGGCCGCGGCCCGGCTTCGACGGCGTTCACCGGATTTCGATGAGCCCGCGGCGGGAAGGTGATCTCATGTGCGCAGGGCCACTGTGCGCAGGGACATGCGAAGAGAGGAGAGCAGATGAGCGAGAGGACCAGCTACGACCCCGGGACCCCGAGCTGGGTCGAACTGAGCGGGACCCCCGACGTCGAGGCCAGCGAGGACTTCTACCGCGAGCTGTTCGGGTGGGAGATGCCCGAGCAGCCGAGCTCCGCGCAGCTGGGCGGCTACCGGCGGGCGCAGCTGCGCGGCCGTGACGTCGCCGGGGTCTCGCCGCGGATGCAGGAGGGGATGCCGACCGTCTGGGCCACCTACATCGCCGTCGAGGACGCGGTGGCGACGATGGCGAGGGTCGCCGAGGCCGGCGGCCAGGCGATAGCCGAGCCGATGGACGTGATGGACCTGGGCAAGATGGCGGTCTTCAGCGACCCGACCGGCGCCGTCTGCGGCATCTGGGAGCCCGGCACCTTCGTCGGCGCCGAACTGGTGAACGAGCCCGGGGCCTTCTGCTGGAACGAGCTGAACACGCGCGACCCCGACGCCGCCAAGGCCTTCTACGGGGAGGTCTTCGGCTGGGGCATCGTCGAGCACGAGATGCCCGCCGAGTCGGGTGGGGGCACCTACGTCGAGCTCCAGGTCGGCGACCAGGCCGTCGCCGGCATGCTGGACATGCGCGGGCGCATGCCCGACCAGGTCCCGCCCCACTGGCTCACCTACTTCGCCGTCGAGGACGCCGACGCCGCCGTGGAGCGCATCGGCCGTGGCGGCGGTCAGGTGGTGTTCGGCCCGGTCGACATCCCCGCCGGCCGCTTCGCCGTCGCCACCGACCCGGCCGGCGCGGCTTTCGCGGTGATCCAGCTGCCCGAGGAGGCGTGAGCGGCAAGGCCGCCCGCCGCTTCCGCGTTTGTGGTCGCTATCGGCGCCCCAAGGTCGGGAGCGCCGCTACGTCGCCGCGGCTTCCGCCGGGTCGCCGGCCTCGCCCTCGTCCTCCCATTCGGCGGGCTCGCCCAGGGAGGCGCTCTTGACGACCTTGAGGCCGAGCATCGCGCACTTCATCCGCGTCGCCGAGATGTCGATCCCGAGCAGGTCGAGGACGAACTCTTTCGGCAGCCTCAGCAGCTCCTCGCGCGACATCCCAACCAGCTCGTCGGTGAGCAGCGAGGTGGCGGCGGTCGAGATCGCGCAGCCCTTCCCCTCGAAGGCGATCTCGGCGACGCGGTCGTCGTCGAGCCGGATCGTGACGTGCTGTTCGTCGCCGCAGAACGGGTTGCTGTCCTCGAACTCGAGGTCAGGGCGCTCGAGGTGGCCGAAGTTGTGCGGGCGCTTGTAGTGCTCGAGGATCTGGTCTCGGTACAGCTCGTCCATCCCCGCCGAGGCTAGCGCAGCCCGAAAACGCGCCGGGCGTCCTCGAGCCCCGCGACGAGGCGGTCGATCTCCTCGCGCGTCGTGTAGACCCCGAAGCTGGCGCGGGCCGTCGCGGCGATCCCGAACCGGTCCATCAGCACCTGCGCGCAGTGGTGGCCGGCGCGGACCGCGACGCCGTGGCGGTCGAGGATCTCGGAGACGTCGTGGGCGTGGATGCCGTCGATCTCGAAGGAGACCGGGCCGATCCGGCCCGGCCGTCGCGGCAGCCCGAAGACGCGCAGCCCGGGCACCTCGGCGACCCGCTCCAGCGCGTACTCGGTGATCGCCTCCTCGTGTGCGCGCACTGCGTCCATCCCGAGCATGTCGAGCCAGCGCAGGGCGGAGGCCATCCCGACCGCCTGGGCGATCGCCGGCGTCCCCGCCTCGAAGCGCGCCGGCGGGTCGGCATAGGTCGTCCCCTCCTTCCTAACCCTGCGGATCATCGAGCCGCCGCCGAGGAACGGCGGCATCTCGCGCAGCAGGTCGAGCCTCGCCCACAGCGCGCCGATCCCCGTCGGGGCGTAGAGCTTGTGCCCGGTGAGGGCGTAGAAGTCGACCCCCAACGCGGCGACGTCGAGCGGCAGCTTCGGCGCCGACTGCGCACCGTCGGCGAGGACCAGCGCTCCCGCCTCATGGGCGAGCCGCGCGATCTCGGCGATCGGGTTCTCGGTGCCGAGCACGTTCGAGACGTGGACGACGGAGACGAGCCTGGGGCCGCGTTCGAGCAGCGCCCGGAAGGCGTCCATCTCGAGCAGCCCGTCGTCGTCGATCGGCGCCCAGTCGATCTCGGCGCCGACCCGCTCGGCGAGCTGTTGCCAGGGAACGATGTTCGAGTGATGCTCCATCTCGGTCAGCAGGACCCGGTCGCCGGGGCCGACGTTGGCGTCGCCCCAGGCGCGGGCGACGAGGTTGATCGCCTCGGTCGCGTTGCGGACGAAGATCACCTCGCGCCGGTCGGCGGCGCCGATGTGGTCGGCGACCGTCGCCCGCGCTCCCTCGTAGGCTTCGGTCGCCTCGGCCGAGAGCGTGTGCGAGCCGCGGTGCACGTTCGCGTGATGGCGCCGCTCGTAGCGGTCGACCGCGTGGATCGAGGCCAGCACCCGCTGGGCGCTGGCGGCGCTGTCGAGGTAGGCGACCGGCTGGCCGTGGATCTCCCGCTCCAGCGCGGGGAAAGACGCGCGGACCTTCTCGATCGGGAAGGTGGAGCTCTCGGCTGCGGTCGGCTCCATCGTCCCGAGGGCTAGGCGGAGGCCTCTGCCCCCACCTCCTCGCGGATCCAGCCGTACCCCTTCTCCTCCAGCGTCTCGACCAGCTCCGGGCCGCCCTCCTTGACGATCTGGCCGTCGAACATGACGTGGACGAAGTCGGGTTTCACCATGTGCAGGATCCGCTGGTAGTGGGTGATGATGAGGAC
>JBLNAC010000048.1:0-3153 GCA_050259155.1 Syntrophothermus sp. | reverse complement strand
AGACCGGCGGGAACCCCGCTGTCGCGAAGCTCGATCCGCAGCTCGAGCACACCACCCTCGCGGTCGAGGACCTCGGTGTCGCCGAGCCCGCGCAGCAGCTCGAGCATCGGGGAGTTGTCGGCGAGCACCGAGGCCGTGAAGCGCTCGACGCCCTCCTCGCGGGCCCGTGCTGCGAGTGCCTCGAGCAGTGCGGTGCCCAGGCCGCGACCCTGCCAGGTGTCGACGACCGCGACCGCCACCTCGGCGGACCGCGGGTCTGAGTCCGAGCGGATGAAGCGGGCGACCCCCAGGCCCTCGCCGCCGCTCGGATCGGTCGCCACCAGCGCCTCGTGGACGCGGTGGTCGACCTCGGTCAGGTAGCGCACCTCGCGAGCGCCCAGCTCCTTCATCGGGGAGAAGAAGCGGCGGTATCGCGACCGGGGCGTCAGCCGCCGGAATCCGTCGAGCAGGAGAGCCTTGTCCTGCTGCCGGATCGGCCGGATCAGGACCCGATCCCCGCTCCTCAGGGCCACCGCCCTCGGCAGCCGCGGCTGGCTTGGGCGGTCGGGCGGCATGGCGCCCAAGTATCCCGATGCGGGGCGGCGCTCTCCCCCCGTCAAGGAGCCGCCTTGGGGTACGGGGCACGCCCACCTGCCGCCGATGGGGGAAGTAGATGGGTGAGTCCCCCGACGCGCGGCGCGCCGCCGGGTGGGACGGTGGCTGCCATGAACACTCAGACGCAGTCCCTCATCCCACGAAAGTCCCCCAAGCTGACCGCGGCGCTGCGCGGCGAGGGCTTCGTCGGCCGCGTCATCGAGCCGGCCGACGAGGACTACGACGCGGCGCGAGCCTGCTGGAACGGCGCTGTCGACCGGCGGCCCGCCGCGATCGCCCGCGCCTCGGACGCCGAGGACGTCGCGGCGGCGATCAGGGCGGCGCGGGCGGCGGAGATGCCGCTGACCGTGCGCGGCGGCGGGCATTCGGTATCCGGGCGCTCGCTGCGCGACGGCGCCCTGTGCATCGACCTGCGGGCTCTCAACCGGGTGCGCGTCGAGCCGGCGAGCCGCTCGGTCCGGGTCGGCGGCGGGGCGCTGCTGAGCGAGCTCGACGCGGCGACCCAGCGCCATGGGCTGGCGGTCCCGGGCGGGCAGATCTCGCACACGGGCGTCGGCGGCCTGACGCTGGGCGGCGGCGTCGGCTGGCTGATGCGCCACCACGGGCTCACGATCGACTCGCTGCGCGCGGCCCATGCGGTCCTCAGCGACGGGCAGCGCGTCCGCGCAAGCGAGGAGGAGCACCCGGACCTCTTCTGGGCGCTCCGCGGCGGCGGCGGCGATTTCGCCGTCGTCAGCGAGTTCGAGTTCCAGGGGCGGCGGGTCGGCCCGACAGTCCTCGGCGGGATGCTGATCCATCCCTGGGAGCGGGCCGGCGCCGCGATCCGCTCCGCCCGCGAGGTGATGGAGACCGCGCCGGACGAGCTGACCGTATTCGTCGCCCTGATCACCGCGCCGCCGCAGGATCCCTTTCCGCGCGAGCTATGGGGGCGCAAGGCTGTGGCCGTGGCGGCCGCCTGGAGCGGCGAGCTCGCCGCCGGCGAGCGGGTCCTGGCGCCGCTTCGAAGCGCCGTCCGGCCACTCGTCGACCTGATCGGCCCGATGCCCTACACGGCGCTGCAGTCGATGCTCGACCCGACCGCTCCCCCCGGCTTCGCCTACTACGACCGCCAGCACTACCTCGATCGGGTCGGGGACGACTTCGTCGCGGCCCTGCTCACCGGCTTCGAGCGCGTCCCGACCCCGCAGTCGCACGTGATGATCGGCTGGCTCGGTGGGGCTGTCGACCGCGTTCCCGCCGGCGCCACCGCATTCGGGCACCGCTCCGCGCGCGCCATGGCGTGGATCATCGGCTGCTCGGGCTCCGAGCCGCTGCCGCCGACGGCGGACTGGGTGCGTGAGCTTTGGGACGACACCAGCGCCTTCGCGGCGGGCGGCGCCTACCTCAACGCGCTCAACCGGGAGCGTCCGACCCGCGACGCCTTCGCCGCCGACGTCTGGGAGCGGCTGCTGGCCGTGAAGCGGCGCTACGACCCCGAGGGCGTCCTCGACGCCCACGGGATCCGGTGACCATGACCTCTGCCTCGCGGTCCGGCGGGGAACCCCTTCCGGCGCCGGCCGCTGGCGTCACAATTGGCGACGTGGAGGGCAAGCAGGAGGGGTGGGAGCATTTCGCCGCGGCCGAGTGGGCGGCTGCCCGCGATGCCTTCGCGGCGGCGCTGGCGGCCGATCCCGGGGACGCCGAGGCGCTCGACGGCCTCGGCCAGGCCCTGTGGTGGCTCGGCGAGCGCGGCGCCGGGGTCGAGCGCCGCCGCGAGGCCTATGCCGCGTACCGCCGGCTCGGCGACGATCGCCGCGCGGGCGGGCTCGCCGTCTACCTCGCCGCCGAGCAGCGGATCGACGGCCGCGAGGCCGAGGCGGCCGGCTGGATGGCCCGGGGCCGCCGCCTGCTCTCCGGTCAGGACGCGGCCCCCGAGCTGGGCTGGCTCGAGATCGAGGAGGCCAAGCGCAGCGAGGACCCGGCCGTCGCCGAGGCCCACTGCCGCCGGGCGCTGGCGCTTGCCCACGAGCTCCAGGACGCGAACATCGAATGCATGGCCCTCGCCCAGCTCGGGCGCGCGCTGGTGCGCCAGGGGCGGGTCGGAGAGGGAACGCGGCTGCTCGACGAGGCGATGACGGTCGCGCTCGGCGGCGAGGCCGAGGACCCGCTCGCCTGCGGCGATGCCTGCTGCACGACCCTCGTCGTCTGCGATGGGATCGCCGACCTCGGCCGCGCCTGCGAGTGGTGCGAGGCGGTCGTCGCCTTCACGGAGCGACGGCGATTCATCCCCGTCCAGTCGTGGTGCCGGGCGATCTACGCGTCGGTGCTGATCCGCGCCGGCGAGTGGGAGCGGGCTGACGCCGTGCTGGTGGAGGCGCTGCGTCGCCGGCCGCAGCGTCAGAGGAGCTCGGGCGACCTGCTGGCGCTCGGTACGCTGGCGGAGCTGCGGCTGCGGCAGGGAAGGCTCGAGGAGGCCGAGGCCCTGCTCGCCGGGCTCGACGACGAGGCGAGCGCGCTGGGCCCGCTGGTCCACCTGCGGCTGGAGCGAGGAGAGGTCGACCTGGCGCGGGCATTGCTCGC
>JBLNAC010000047.1:0-6375 GCA_050259155.1 Syntrophothermus sp. | reverse complement strand
GGCACGCCCTCGGTCAGCATCTCCATCACCTTCTCGACGTCGGAGATGTAGCGGGCGACGCCGGTCACGTCCTCGGCCTTGAAGACGTTGTCGCCGGTGCCGACGATCGGGCGGCCCTGCTCGTCGGCCTCCTGCTCGCCGGAGTCGGCGATGCCGGCCAGCGGTTTGTATTTGTCGGGCTCCTCCTTGAGCGAGATCGTCGCCGAGACGTCGAACTTGTAGCCCTCGGCCAGCACGTCGGCCTCGATCTGCTGGAGCTCCTCGGGGGTCGGCATCAGGACGCCCGATTCGACCGCCTCCTCCCAGGTCTTGCCGCTGGCCGCGAACTTCTCGGCCGCCAGCGCCCGGACGGCGCTGTGGTAGCGCTCGACCAGCGGGGTCGCGGACTCCCGCGGCCACTGGTCGGGGTATGGCCTCGCGGCCGTGTCAGTCGTCTCGCTCACCGTTGACTCTCCTTCTCCTCCTCGAGGTTGGCCTTCTCCTGGGCGAGCCGCAGCAGCAGCGCCGCCTCGTGTTGTCCTGGAAGCATCTCCACGGTGCCGACGCCGGCCAGCAGCACGGCGCGGGCCCCCTCCGCGGTCGCGAGCGCCGAGCCGCGCGCGGCGGCGGCGCCGCGCAGCGCCGCGACCAGCGCCTCGACGTCGGGCGCGCTTTCGTCCAGCGCCGCGCCGCCGGCGTCGAGGTCGAGCGGGTCCTCGGCGGCGTCGACGACCGCCACCGGGCTCAGCTCTCGCGCCCACGCGATCAGCTCCGCCAGCCCCGGCACGGTCGCCGGGTCGACGTCCTCGGTGGGCAGGATGCCCGCGTAGACGACGCCCGAGGACCCGTCGACGGTCAGCTCGCGGCCCTCCAGGCCCTCGGTCACGCCCTCGCCGACGCCGACCACGCTCGGCCGGCCGAGGGCGCGGGTGACGACCGCGGCGTGGGAGGTCGAGCCGCCCCGCTCGGTGACGACGGCGCGGGCGGCGATCATGCCGCTGACGTCCTCGGGGCTCGTCGTCGGCCGGGTCAGCACGGTGTCGACCGACGCCGCGGCGGCCGCGTCGGAGTCGGCGACGGCGACGCCGGCGGCGACGCCCGGGCAGGCGGCGACGCCGCGCGCGAGGACCTCGGCGCCGTCGGTGACGTGGTCGGCCAGGTGGGGGGCGAGCACGCTCGCCAGCTGCTCGGCGCTGACCCGGGAGATCGCCTCGGCGCGGGCGATCGCGCCCTCCTCGGCGAGATCGACTGCGGCGCGGACGGCGGCCAGCGGCGAGCGCTTCGCCGAGCGGGTCTGGAGCAGCCACAGCTCGCCGCGCTCGACGGTGAACTCGACGTCCTGGATGTCGCCGTGCTCGCGCTCGAGCAGCTTCGCCGCCTCGAGCAGGCGCTCGTGCGCGGCCGGCAGCGAGTCCGCCAGGGCCGCGAGAGGCAGCGGGTCGTGGGTGCCGCTGACGACGTCCTCGCCCTGGCCCTTCGGCAGCCACTCGCCGTACGGCTCGGCGTCGCCGCTGAGCGGGTTGCGGCTGAAGAGGACGCCGGTGCCGGAGTCCTCGCCGAGGTTGCCGAAGACCATCGCCTGCACGATCACCGCCGTGCCTCCGTCCTCGGGGATGCCCCAATGGCGGCGGTAGGCCTTGGCGCGGCGCGAGGACCAGGAGCCGAAGACGGTCTTGACAACGGCCCGCAACGCCTCCTGGGGGTCGGTCGGGACCTCTTCGTCGGTGTCGCGCAGGACCGCCTCCCGCACCTCCGACGGGGTCGCGTCCTCGCCCGGCTCGTCGATGTCGGCGCCGAGCACGGTTTCGCCGAACTGGTGGACGAAGCGGCAGTGCGTGGAGCGGGCGAAGGCGCGGTCGCCGGAGAGGGACGCGAGTGCTTCCTCGACCTCGTCGGTGATGCCGAGGTTGAGGACCGTGTCCATCATCCCCGGCATGCTCACCGCGGCGCCCGAGCGGACCGAGACCAGCAGCGGGCTCTCGCCGCGGCCGAAGGTGCGGCCGAGCTGCTCCTCGAGCCAGGCGACGCCGCCGAGCACCGCCTGCCAGGCCTCCTCTTCGAGCTCGCCTCCGGCGGCGTGGAAGCGCCGGCACTCCTCGATCGGCAGGCAGAGAGCCGGCGGGACCGGCAGGCCGAGGCTCCGCATCCAGGCGATGCTGCGGCCCTTGTTGCCGACTACCTCGCGATCGGGGACCGTCGAGCCGTCGAGGACGACGACGCGCTCGGCCACCTGGGCGGTCACCCGGCGGCCTCCGGCCCGCGCCCGCCCGAGCCGACCGTCACGGTGCCTCCTCGCGCTCGCGCCCGAGCATGCGCAGCAGGTCCTCGTGCAGCTCGAACCAGACCGTGTGGTAGCTGTCGATGCGGGCGCCGCTGACCCAATCGATCTCGCCGGCGAGCACCTTGTCGTAGGCATCGTCGAGGCGGGTCTTGTAGACGCCGAGGCGGGGCTCCAGCTCAGCGAAGCCGTCGAGCACCCGCTCGGCCCTTTCGTGCTGGGCGCCAAGGCGGTCGATCACCGCGTGGTCGTAGTCGGCGTCGGAGTGGTCGTTGGGGACCCGCTCGCCGCCGGCCGAGGGCATCATCTGCCAGTCGGTGAAGAGCGAGAGGAGCTCGCGGTTGATCCGCTCGAAGCGCTCGTAGGCCTCGGTCGCGGCGGGGTTGGCGCGAAGCTCGGCGTAGACCTCGGGATAGCGCTCGTCGAGCCACTCGCGGCCGGCGGGGGCGACCATGAAGGTTCCTTTGGCGCCGGCAGCGCGGCCGGCGGCGACCGCCGCCTCCAGCGCCGACTCGATCTCGCCCTCGTCGGCGCCGAGGACGGCCGCCACGGCGGCGGGGCTGCCCGCCTTCTTCACCGCGAGCCCGTGCAGCGCAAGCAGCTCTGGGTCGGCACTCATCGGCCCAGAGTCTCACGCGAACCTGGAGATGGCCACCAGCCCCGCCGCGGTCCAGTTGTGGATTCCCCACAACCGACACGCCGCCCCGGCGTCGACGCGCCCGGCCGCACGAAGTTCGCAGCCCTGTGGGCGACGAAAGGCGGGCGGAGGCGCCGGGGCCGGCTCGCGTTCAGCGGGCGGCGGACCAGTGGCGCAGCAGCGCCTGCGCCGTCTCGGCCGGGCGCTCGAACGGCCACCAGTGGCCGCACTCGAGCACCACCAGCTCGCCCTTGATCCGCGCCGCCAGCCGCTCGCCGAACTGGAGCGGCACGTAGGGGTCGGTCCGGCCCCAGATGACCATCGCCGGCAGCTCGAGCTTCTCCAGGTCCGGCTGCCATTCCTTGCCGATGTCGATCGCGGAGCGGTAGAGCTTGAGGATCGTCGTCTTGCCGTGCGGGGTGAGCCACATGTTGCGCTCGGCGTACTCGCGGGGGACGCCGTTTTCGACCAGGTGCTCGATGCCGACCTCGTCGGTCAGCTCCTCCTCCATGTACTTCTCGCCCTCGCCCGGCGTCTGCCACACCTGCGCCAGCGGGTGCCAGGGGTAGTCGACGTCGACCGCCGCCCCGCCGCAGGCCACGGTCGAGAGCAGGTCGGGCCGGATCGACGCCACCCGCTGCACCATCAGGGAGCCCCAGTCGTGGCCGACGAGGTCGACGCCGCCCCCCATCCCCTCCAGCCGCTCGACGATCCAGTCGACGTACTCCTCCTTGGTGCAGGAGAAGTCGTCCGGCGCCGAGTGGGCGAAGCCGGGCAGCTCGGCGGCGACGATCTCCTCGCCGTAGTCGTCGAGGCTCTCGATCACGCCGTCCCACAGCGCGGCGGTGTCGGGATTTCCGTGAACCAGGAATGCGGGCATGTCCTTCCCCCTTCGGGTGGCGGGTGGCGGCTAACCGGCGGGGCCGGTCCTGACGGTCAGGTGCGAGACGTCGTTGAAGCTGCGCAGGAGCCAGCGCCGGTCGCCGTGGACGACCAGGCGCGAGACCGAGCAGTTGTCGGCGTGGACGAAGGCGAACGGGCGGCTGTTGGTCGCCTGGCGGCAGAGCTCGCCGATCACGGCGCCGTGGACGACCGCGACCGCGCTCGCGTTGGGGCCGACCGCGTCGACGATCCTCTCGACGCCGGCGGCGACCCGCGCCGAGAAATCCTCCCAGGGCTCGCCGTTCGGGATCGCGTCCCAGCGTTCCTCCGCGAAGACCCGCTTGATGACCGGATCCCCGCGGCCGGCGCGGATCCGGTACTCGCCGCCCTCGAAGTCGCCGAGGAAGACCTCGCGCAGCTCGCGCACCACCCGCGGGGCGAGGCCGGTGGCGGCGGCCAGCGGCGCCGCCGTTTCCTGCGTGCGGCGCAGGCTGGTGACGAAGAGCCCGGAGAACTCGTCGCCGGCGAGGCCCCTCGCGACCATCGCCGCCTGGGCGCGGCCGGCCTCCGAGAGCGCCGGGTCGGAGTGGCCGTCGACGAGCGGGAAGCGGCTGCCGACCACCGCCGCCTCGGAGGCCCCGTGGCGCACGAGGACGATCTCGGTCGAGCCCGGCGGCAGCTCGTATGGGCTCTGCTCGAAGCTGTCGCGGTCCGCCATCCGGGTTGGTCCAGCGCCGCTAGGGCGTCGTGTAGCCGCCGTCGACGCTCATCGCCGAGCCGGTCACGAACGAGGCCTTGTCGGAGAGCAGCCAGACCGCTGCGGCGGCGATCTCCGACGGCTGCGCGAAGCGGCCGATCGGATGGTTGGCGCGGGCGGCCGCGATCAGCTCCTCGTCGTTGCCGAGCGTGTCTTCGAAGAGGTCCTTTTCGACCATCGGCGTCAGCACGTAGGAGGGGCAGATCGAGTTGACGCGGACGCCGGCCTCCGCGTACTCGAGCGCCGCCGACTTGCTGAGGCCGACGACGCCGTGCTTGGCGGCGACGTAGGCGGCGGCGCCCGGCCAGCCGATCAGCCCCGCGGCCGAGGCCATGTTGAGGATCGAGCCCGAGCCCTGCTCGGCCATCACCTGGATCTGGTGCTTGGTGCAGAGGTAGACGCCGCCCAGGTCGACGTCGATCACCCGCTGCCATTCGTCGAGCGGGACTTCGCCCACGTTGCCGATCGCGGCGAGGATGCCGGCGCAGTTGAAGGCGCCGTCGAGCTGCCCGAGCCGGTCGGCGGCCGCCTTCACGGCGGCTTGCACCGAGGCCTCGTCGGTGACGTCGCAGTGCAGGTAGGTGGCGCCGTCGATCGCCGCCGCCTCGGCCTCACCGGCCTCGTCGTTGACGTCGCAGAGCAGCAGCCGCGCGCCCTCGGCCGCGGCCTCGCGGGCGGTCGCCAGGCCGATGCCGCTGGCCGCGCCCGTGATCATGATCCCCTTGTCGTCAAGGATTCCCAACGCCCTCTCCTCTCAGCTGTTCACGGCGCCGCGGCGGCGAGCCTCTCCCGCAGCGGCTTCTTGTCGATCTTCCCGGTCGAGGTCTTCGGCAGCTCCTCGACCACCTCCCAGCTCGACGGCACCTTGAACGCCGCCAGCCGCTCGCGGCAGTGCTGCTCGAGCGCGCTCACCTCCCCGCCGGGGACGAGCGCGACGACGGCGTGCACCTCCTCGCCGCGGACCTCGTCCGGACGGCCGACGACCGCGGCCTCCTTGACGCTCTCGTGCTCGAGCAGGACGTCCTCGATCTCGCGCGGGTAGATGTTCTCGCCGCCGCGGATGATCATGTCCTTGGTGCGGTCGACGAGGAAGAAGTACCCGTCCTCGTCGCGGTAGCCGACGTCGCCGGTGTGCAGCCAGCCGTCGATCATCGTCTCCGCGTTGGCGTCGGGACGGTTGTAGTAGCCGTGCATCATGTTCGGCCCGCGGAAGCAGACTTCGCCCGGGGTGCCGTCGGGAACGACGCGGTTGCTCTCATCCATCACCGCCACCTCCTGGGCGCGCGTCGGCAGCCCGACGGAGCCGATCTTGCGCGGCCCGCTGAAGGGGTTGATCGTCGTGCAGCAGGTGCCCTCGGTGAGGCCGTAGCCCTCCATGATCTTCAGGCCGAACTTCTCCTCGAAGCGGCGGAACAGCGCCGGCGAGAGCGGAGCCGCGCCGCAGATCACGAATCGCAGCGTGTTCGACTCCGCCTCGTCGGCGCCGGGGGCGTGCAGGAGCGCCGCCAGCATCGTCGGCACGGAGGAGAAGGTGACCGGTTCGAAGCGAGCGACCTCGGCCCAGAACCGCGAGGCCGAGAAACGCTCCCACATCGCCGTCTGTGCGCCGATCACGATCGGCAGGATCGTCGTCACCACCTGGGCGTTGACGTGGAAGAGGGGAAGGACCATGCCCATGATCTCCCCCCGGGAGACCGGCAGCAGCTCGCCGAGCTGCCAGGCGTTGGCGAGGAAGTTGCCGTGGCCGAGCATCGCCCCCTTCGGCCTGCCGGTGGTGCCGGAGGTGTAGACGAAGGACGCGAGGTCCCCGCTGCGGATCGCGGCGTGGTCGCCGACGCTGCC
>JBLNAC010000046.1:0-4456 GCA_050259155.1 Syntrophothermus sp. | reverse complement strand
GCGCACCTGCGCTCGCCAGCCGAGGGCCTGGAGCTTCTCACTGGAAAGCGAATAGCGGCGGTCATGCCCGGGCCGGTCGGTGACGAACTGGAGCAGACTCGGATCTGCGCCGGTCAGCTCGACGATCCGGTTGACCACGGTCAGGTTGTCGCACTCGTCCGGGCCGCCGCAGTTGTAGACCTCGCCGGCGGCACCGTGCGCCAGCGCGTGACCGATCCCTCGCGCGAAGTCCTCCACGAACAGCCAGTTGCGCACGTTGCGCCCGTCGCCGTAGACGGGCAGGTGATCGCCCGCCAGGGCGTTGAGGATCATCAGCGGGATCAGCTTCTCCGGGTACTGGTAGGGCCCGTAGTTGTTGGAGCCGCGGACAATCGAGGCGTTGACCCCGTAGGTGTGGAAGTGGGCGGAGACGAGGAGGTCGCCGGCGGCCTTGGTCGCCGAGTAGGGCGAGGAGGGGTCGAGCGGCGAGGCCTCGGTGAAGGAGCCGGACTCGATCGAGCCGTAGACCTCGTCCGTCGATACCTGCAGGTAGCGCGGCACGCCGACCTCCCGGGCCGCGTCGAGGAGCACCCCGGTTCCGATCACGTGGGTCCGCGCGAAGGCGTTCTGGTCGGAGATCGAGCGGTCGACGTGGGACTCGGCGGCGAAGTTGACCACCGCGTCGACCCCCGCCATCGCCTCCCGCACGACGTCCGGGTCCTCGACCGCGCCGACGATCAGCTCCGTCCCCTCCGGCAGGTTCTCGCGACGACCGGCATAGGTCAGCTTGTCGAGGACGACGACCTCGTGCTCGTCGCCGACGAGGCGCACGTAGGTCGAGCCGATGAATCCGGCGGCGCCGGTGACCAGGAGCTTCATTCAACCTTCCTTCGCTTCTCGTTGGGCGAGGTAGCCGGCGATGCCATCGTGCCAGGAAGGCAGCCGGATCGCGTGCTCGCGCTGGGTCGTCAGGGCAGAGAACGCCGGCCGCGGCGCCGGCCGGCCGAGCATCGCGGTGGTGCCGGAGAGGACTTTGCAGTCGACCTTCGCCAGCTCGAAGATCTCGCGGGCGAACTCGTACCAGGAGCAGCGCCCGGCGGCGGCCATGTGGTGGATGCCGTACTCGAGGCCGTCGATCAGCCGGACCAGCCCGTAGGCCAGATGCCAGGTGTAGGTCGGCGAGGTGACCTGGTCGCGGACGACGAGCACCTCGCTCTGGGTCTCGGCCAGGCGCAGCATGGTGTCGACGAAGTTGGGGCCGGCGACGCCGAAGAGGCCGGCGGAGCGGACGATGAAGTGGCGCTTGTTGGCGGCGGCGACCGCCTCCTCCCCGGCGAGCTTGGTGCGCCCGTAGGCGGACAGCGGCGCCGGCTGGTCGCTTTCGACGTAGGGCTCGCCCTTGGCGCCGTCGAAGACGTAGTCGGTCGAGACGTGGACGACGGCGGCTTCGTGCTCGAGCGCGGCCGCGGCGACGTTGCCGGCGCCGGCGCCGTTGACCGCGAAGGCGGCCTCCTCGGCCTCCTCGGCGCCGTCCACGTCGGTCCAGGCGGCGCAGTTGACGACGACGTCCGGGCGCTCGATCTCGAATCGGCGGCGCAGCGCGTCGGGCGCGGTGACGTCGAGCTCGGCCCGCCCGAAGCCGCCCACCTCGTGGCCGGCGTTGCCCGCGGCGAGCATCACGTCGTGCCCGAGCATCCCGGCGGCACCGGTGACCAGGAGCTTCACCTCGCGCCCTCCACTAGACGAGTTCGATCTCGCAGCGGTCGCCGACCAGCAGCCGCAGCGTCTTCGGCATCCCGCCGCTGCGGGTCAGCCGCACCTCGCGGCCGAGCAGGCTCGCCTCCAGCCGCGTGCCGAGATCGGTGACCGTCGAGTCGGCAAGGATGATCGAGTGCTCGACCTCGGCGCGGGCGACCTCGACCCGGTCGCCGATCGAGGTGTAGGGGCCGATGTAGGCGTCCTCGATCCTGGCCCCGGCGCCGATCACCGCCGGGCCGCGGACGACGGAGCGGATCAGCGCGGCGCCCGGCTCGAGCACGACCCGGCCCTCGACCCGCGAGTCCTCGTCGACCTCGCCCTCGATCCGCGTCTCGATCTCCTCCAGGACCAGCCGGTTCGCCTCGAGCATGTCGGCGAGCTGGCCCGTGTCCTTCCACCAGCCCCGGACTACCTCGGACTGGACCCGGCGGCCGTCGTCGATCAGGCGCTGGATCGCCTCGGTGATCTCGTACTCGCCGCGCCAGGACGGCTCGAGCGCTTCGGCGGCGGCGAAGATCAGCGGGCTGAACAGGTAGACGCCGACCAGCGCCAGGTTCGACGGCGGCTCTTTCGGCTTCTCGATCAGGCGCACGATCCGCTCGCCCTCGAGCTCGGCGACGCCGTAGGAGCTGGGGTCCTCGACGGGAGTGAGCAGGATCAGCGCGTCGGGCTCGTCCTGTTCGAAGGTGGCGACGAGCCCGCGCAGGCCGTCGCGCAGCAGGTTGTCGCCCAGGTACATCACGAACGGCGAGCCGCCGATGAAGTCCTTCGCGGTGAGCACCGCGTGGGCGAGGCCGGCAGGCCGGTCCTGGACGATGTAGGTGATCCGGGCGCCGAAGACCGAGCCGTCTCCGGCCGCCTCGCGGATCTCGTCCCCCGTCTCGGGGGCGATGATGATCCCGATCTCGGTGACGCCGGCCTCGACCAGCGCCTCGATCCCGTAGAAGAGCACGGGTTTGTTCGCGACCGGCACCAGCTGCTTGGCCGAGGTGTGCGTGATCGGCCGCAACCTGGTCCCCGCGCCGCCGGAGAGGATCAGTCCTTTCAGAGCCTCCATGCGAGGCTGCAAGCCTACCCAGCATCTGGCGCGCGATAGGTGTCTCTAGGATTGGGGGTTCATGACCACCGGCACCGAGGAGCAGGCGACGGAGCTGCGGGAGCTCCGATCTCAGCGCGAGGCGATGCACCGCGAGCTCGTCCGCAAGTCGTACAGGATCGGCGAGCTGGAGCAGCAGGTGGCCGAGGTCTCCCGGTCCTTCGAAGAGAGCCTGAGCTGGCGTGTGACGCGCCCGCTGCGCGCGGCCGGCGCCCTGTCGCGGCGGCTGCGGCACCGTTGAGACACAGCCGACGATGTCCCTAGAGCCGCAGAAATCGGGCTTGCCGTCACGGCTGCGGGCCTACGCGAGCACCGCATGGCTGCGCTCGATCATGCCGGCCGAGCTGAAGGCGCTGCTGCGCGCCATCCGCGATCTCCTGCGGCGTGCCGGCCAGCTCCCGCTTCAGACCCCGGCGGCGCGGCGCGCGGCGGTACAGGAGGAACTCCAGGCTCTGTCCACGAGACCGACGATCTCGATCGTCCTGCCGACCTACAGGACGGAGCTGCGCTACCTGCGGGAGGCGGTCGACTCGGTGCGGGGCCAGCGCTACCCCGAGTGGGAGCTGTGCATCGTCGACGACGGTTCCGGCCAGCCCGAGCTGCAGCGGGCGCTGTCCGCCTACGCGGCGTCCGATTCGCGCATCAAGTTCCGCCCCCTGGCGCAGAACGGCGGGATCTCCGCCGCCAGCAACGTCGGCCTCGAGATGTGCGAGGGGGAGTTCGTCGCCTTCCTCGACCACGACGACACCCTGACACCCGACGCGCTGCTCCGGGTCGCGCAGGCGCTCGCCGCGGACCCCGAGCTCGATGTCGTCTACTCGGACTCGGACAAGCTGACGATCCGCAATCTCCGCGGCGACCCGTTCCTGAAGCCGGACTGGTCGCCGACCTACGCGCTCGGAGCGATGTACGTCGGGCACCTGCTCGTCGTGCGCCGCTCGGTGGCCGACGCCGCCGGCGGCTTCGACTCGAGCTTCGACACGATCCAGGACTTCGAGTTCATGCTCAGGGTGAGCGAGCGCACGGACCGCATCCACCACATCCCTCAGATCCTCTATCACTGGCGCGCGATCCCCGGCTCCATCGCCGCGGGTACCGATCAGAAGGGCAGCGTCGAGGAGCTGCAACCGCGGGCGGTATCGGCGCATCTCGCACGGCGTGGGGTCGCGGTCCGCGCCAGGGCCCATCCGGCGATCCCCCACAGGGCCGAGCTGGCTCCGCCGGAGGCGGGCGCACCGACCCCGCCAGTGAGCGTGATCGTCGGCGCCGGCCGCGCCGGGGACGCGAACCGCCTGCTCGGGTCGCTGCTGGAGCGGACCGGCTACCCCGACCTGGAGATCATCGCGATCGACGGCGGGGGCCTGGAGGTCGAGGACCCTCGCCTGCGCCGGCTGGACGCGAGCGGGCACCCCCTTGGCCGCGGCGCCGCCAACAACCGGGCAGCCGCCGAGGCGGGCGGCCGCCACCTGATCTTCCTGGGGCCCGAGACCGAGATCGCCGACGGCGACTGGATCGAGCGCCTACTCCTGCACGCCGCGCTCCCGGGCGTCGTCGCGGTCGGACCGATGCTGGTCCGACCGGGAGGAACAGTCGCGCAGGCGGGCGTGGCTATCGGCCTGCGGG
>JBLNAC010000045.1:0-3706 GCA_050259155.1 Syntrophothermus sp. | reverse complement strand
CCCACGTCGGCCGGCTCCGGCCGGCACCCGGCCAGGCTCGCCGGGCAGAGCCTGAGGCCCGCGAGAGCGGCAGGGCGCTAGGCGGGCCTGGGCCTGACCGCCATCGTCATCGTCGCCGTGGCGCATAGGCGCTCGTCGTCGTCGACGACGTCGGCCTGCCAGATCCAAGTCGTGCCGCCGCGGTGGCGGGCGCGGGCGCGGACTTCCGCGTGGCCGTCGGTCACCGGCCGGATGAAGCTGACCTGGATCCCCTGCCCGACCGTGACCCGCCCGTCCTCCCAGACGGCCACAGCGGTGGCCAGCGAGCAGAGGCCCTCGATCAGCGTCGAGTAGACGCCGCCGTGCATCAGCCCGAACGGCTGCGATAGCTGCTCCCGCATCCGCACGCGCACGCGCGCGTCGTCGGGGTCGACCCGCAGCAGCTCGGCGCCGACCAGTTCGTCGAACGGCGAGCGCATGCCGTCGAAGGGCGGCGGCAGCTCGACCAGTTCCTCGGCCATCGCGGCGAAACCCTAGATGATCGATTCCGTCCGCGCCGGCGGCCGAGGTTAAGCTTTCGCGTCCTCGGGGACCGGGCGGCTGCCCCGAGCGTCGGGGCCGTAGGGTTCCCTGCAATGGGGTTGAGCGACGACCAGAGGGCGATGCTGCGGATGGTCGCCCAGCGCGGCGAGGCCGGCTACGAGGACATCGCCGCCCTGATGGGCCTGAGCGTCGACGAGGTTCGCGCCAAGGTGTCCGCGGCCCTCGCCGAGCTCGACCGGGAAGGGGCCCTCGAGGCATCCGCCCAGGCGCCAGAGGCCCCGCCGCGGGAGGCCGCGGCGCGCACGGAGGCGGAGCCTGAGCCGGCGCCATCCGAGGAGAGCGGAGGCTCGGAGCCCAAGAGGCGGTCACCTTCCAGGGCGGCCGGACCTCCTCGGCGGCGCTCGCCGGGCATGCCGTCGGGCACTGTGCTGCGGGCTGCGGTGGCGGGCGGGCTGATCGTCGTCGCGCTGGTCGCGATCGCGCTGATCGTGGGTGGCGGCGGCGAAGGCGAATCGCAGTCCGCCGGGGGATCGTCGACGACGGCCGCGGGCCAGGGCGCGGCCGCCGGCGGCTCCTCGAGCAATCCCCGGGAAGTGACGAAAGCCGTCCTCAAGGCCGTCGACGGCAGCGGTGCCGAAGGCGTCGCCGTGTTCGGCAGGGTGAAGAAATCGCTGGCGCTCGAGGTGGCCGCCGAGGGCCTGACGCCGACCGCGAGCGGGGAGGAATACACGATCTGGCTCTCGGACTCGCCGCAGAAGATGCTGCCGCTGGCCTCGGTGGCGGCCCCGAAGGGACGGATCGCCGCCCAGATCGCCGTTCCGGTCGAAGTCCTCGCCTACCTCGCCGACGAAACCTTCACCGAACTGGCAGTTACCCGCACCGAAAACTCCCGCCTCGCCGCCGCGCTGAAGAAGGCGACCAAGGCGAAGCAGACCACTCCCGAATACACCGGTGAAGAAGTCCTCAGGGGCGCGATCAGCGGGCCGATCGTCGGCGCCGCGAAGCGTCTGAAGGAAAGGTCGGGCTAGGGCCCGGCGTGATCAGGCCGGCAGCAGCTTGCCGGGGTTCATGATCCCGGCGGGGTCCAGTTGGGCCTTCACCGCGCGCAGCACCTCGAGGCCCGTCTCGCCCACCTCCGCCTCCATGTAGGGGGAGTGGTCGCGGCCGACCCCGTGGTGGTGGGTGATCGTCCCCCCGCAGGCCACGATAGCCTCGCTGGCCGCGCGCTTCACCGCCCGCCACTGCTCGACCTCGGCGCCGCGGCGGGCGCGGGCGACGAAGGTGAAGTAGAGCGAGGCTCCGTCAGCGTAGGCGTGCGAGAGGTGGCACCAGACGAGCCCCGGGGTGCCCTGTCGCGCGAGCGCCCCGGAGATCGCCGCCTGCACCGCGGCGCGGAGGTCCCCCAGCCGCGACCAGGTGTGGGAGGTCTCGAGCGTCTCGACCATCGCCCCCATCTCCATCAGCAGGTCACGCAGGTAGGGGCCCTGGAAGCGGCCGTGCGCCCAGGCGCGTCCCGCCCCCTGCCCCAGGTAGGCGGCTCCCCCGGCGCGCAGCGCCCGCACCGCCAGCGCCCGCCGGCGCGCGACCGCCTCCTCCTCGCCCTCGAGCCCGACGATCATCAGCGCGCCGCGGCGGCGCCGCCGCACGCCGAGATAGGCGTCGAAGGCGCGGCCGGCGGCCCCCCGCGGGCCCGAGAGCGCGAGCGACCCCTGCGTCTCCTCCTCGTTGGAGACGCGGATCACGTCGGGGAGCCCGGGCCCCTGGGCGAGCTCGCGGACGATCTCGGAGCCGGCCTCGAAGCTCTCCGCGATCCAGGCCTCGTAACGGCGGACGGCGGGCTGCGGGCGGACCCTGACGGTGACCTCGGGAATCACCCCGAGCACCCCCTCCGAGCCGACGATCAGCTCGCGCAGAGCCGGCCCGGCGGCCGTATGCGGGGTCTGGAGCGTCTCCAGCTCCCCGGCGGGGGCGCAGAGGCTGATCGAGGCGACGTTGGCGTCGAAGCGCCCGTAGCCGCTCGAGGCCTGCCCGGCCGAGCGCGTCGCGGCGAAGCCGCCGATCGTCGCGTACTCGAAGGACTGCGGGAAGTGGCCGAGGGTGACTCCCTCGGCCCCGAGGGCCGCCTCGGCCTCGGGGCCCCGCAGGCCGGCCCCGAGGCGCGCCGTGAGGGAGCGGCGGTCGACGGCGACGCCGCGAAGCTCGCCTAGGTCGAGGCTGACGAGGAACGGGTGTTCCCCGCGCAGGGGCTCGATGCCGCCGACGACGCTGGTGCCACCCCCGAAAGGGACGACGGCGACCCCGGCGGCCGCGCAGGCGCCGAGCAGATGGCGCAGCGCCGCCGCGCCGGGAGGGACGAGGACTGCGTCGGGCGCCGCCTCGAGCCGGCCTTCGCGCAGCCGGGCGAGGTCGGCGTAGCCGCCGCCGGTGGCGTGCCGCAGCCGGTCCTCGGCGCCGGTGAAGACGTTCTCCCCCCCGACGGCCGCGATGACCGAGGCGGGCAGGGGCGCCGCCTCGGGCAGCTCGAACTCCTCCAGGGAGCGGGCGAGGGGCCAGGGATCGAGGGCTCCCAGCCGTTCACGCAGGATCCCTCGCGCGACCTCGTCGAGCCGCGGCTCGACCGCCGGGTCGCCCCAGCCCGACCACTTCGAGTCCCGGCGCGGTGGCATCTACGTCAGCGCCCGCTCGATCCCCTCGAGGGCCTCGTCGAGGGTCGCGGCCTGGGCGCGACGCATCATCGGCGAGCCCATCCGCGACAGCCCGCGCAGGGCCTGCTCGGAGGTGAGGCTGACCTCGGTACCCTGCCCCTGCGGCCGCAGCTCGACGTCGACCACCGAGCGGCGCAGGTGCCTTGCGAACGGCGTCCCGTCGAGCCGCTGCTCCCAGACGAAGCGCGCGTTCTCGGCCGAGCTGAGGCAGCGGTAGTCGGCGCGCACCCCTCTCCCCTCCGCCGTCTCCAGCACCTTGGTCCACTGCGTCCGCCGGCCGCCTGGCCGCTGCTCGACGTTCTCGACCCTGCCCACCCGCGGCCACCAGCGGGGCAGGCTGTGCGGATCGGAGACGAGCCTCCAGACGCTCTCGACCGGAGCCGCGATCGTCCGCCTGCGGGTCACCCGTGCCACCCGGCCGGCGCCGCTCAGTCCCCGGCCAGGCGCCTGAGGTCGCGGACCAGCAGCAGGTGCTTGAG
>JBLNAC010000044.1:0-5092 GCA_050259155.1 Syntrophothermus sp. | reverse complement strand
AGCTCCATGCCCGCGGGGCGTCGGTCGCGGTGGTCGATCTCGACGCCCAGCAGACGCGGGAGGCCGCCGACCGGGTCGGCGAGCGGGCGATCGGCCTCGCCGCCGACGTCACCGACGACTCGGCGATCAGGCAGGCGGTCACGCAGGCGGTGGAGCGGTTCGGCGGCCTCGACGTCGCCGTCGCCAACGCGGGCATCGCCCAGCGCGACTTCGCCACCGTGCGCGGCATCTCCGGCGAGGAATGGGAGCGGGTCTTCGAGGTCGACATGCTCGGCGTCTGGCGCACCGTCCGCGCGGCGCTGCCCGAGATCGTCAGGCGCCAGGGCCAGATGGTCGTCGTCTCCTCGGTCTACGCCTTCGCCAACGGCGCCGGCAACACCCCCTACGCCGCGGCCAAGGCCGGCGTCGAGAGCCTCGGCCGGGCGCTGCGGGTCGAGCTCGCGCCGCACGGCGCCGGCGCCACCGTCGCCTACTTCGGCTGGGTCGACACGAAGCTCGTCCAGGACGCCTTCGCCCGGCCCCGCGCCGACCGCGTCCGCGAGCTCTCCCCCGACTGGCTGCTGAAGCGGATCCCCCCGGACGAGGCCGCCGCCGGCCTGGTCCGCGGCGTCGAGGAACGCGCCCCGCGCGTCTTCGTCCCGAGGTGGTGGCGCTACGCCTCCGCCCTGCGCGGGGTGATCAACCCGCTCCTCGACAGGCAGATGGAAAGGGACGCGAAGACCCGCGCCCTGGTCGCCGAGATCGACGCCGAGGACCTCGGCGACGGGCCCGGCTCAGGCGCGGGTTAGGCGCTCGAGCGCGATCACGATCGACTCGTAGGGCTCGCCGGTGGCCCGGCCGAGGCCGATCTCGCAGGTGCGGTTGTTGGAGAGCCGGGCGTCGAAGCCGCGGCCGGCGAGCTCCTCCGCCTGGGGACGGGTCGCGGCCTCGGTCAGCTCGGGGTGGGAGAAGCCGCGATCGCCGGCGAAGCCGCAGCAGGTCGCGGAGGGGGCGACGTAGACCTCCTCGGCGAGGGCGGCAGCGAGGGTCCGCAGGCGCCCGGCGAGGCCCATGTGGCGCGTCGCGCAGGTCGGGTGCACGGTCGCCGAGCCGACCCTCTCGCGCACCTCGAGCCAGGGCAGGAGCCGGTCGCAGGCCCAGGCGACGGAGTCGAGGACCTCGAGCCTCGCGAGGCGCTCGGCGCTCTCCTCGTCGAGCACGCCGGCACCGGGATCGGCGACCGCCGCGGTACAGGAGGCGGCGTCGATGACGATCGGCAACGCCCCCTCCCCGCTCCAGCGCCAGAGGAGCTCGACAGTCTCTTCCGCCTTCTCGCGGTGGGCGGCGGCATACCCCTTCGAGCTCCAGGGCAGCCCGCAGCAGGTGCCGACGACGTCGTCGGGGATCCAGACGGGCAGGCCGGCGCGAGCGGAGACCTCGACCATCGCCTCGACCGGCGAGCCGGCGTAGATCCGGTTCGTGCACGAGGGGAGGTAGACCGCCGCGGCCCCGGCGTGCAGCGTCGCCGGCAGCCTGCTCGAGGCGGCGCCCGGCAGCCCCCGGCCGCGCTTGTTCAGCCGGGCCAGCGGCCCGCCGGCCCGCAGCCCGAGGCGCGCCGCGCCCTCGAAGGTGCCCCAGTGCCGTGCCAGGCGCAGCGCGGCCCTTTCGGCGCGCGCGGAGTGGCGCTCGGCCCGAAGCTCCTTGACCAGCGCGCCGGTGTCGATGCCGACCGGGCAGGCGAGCTGGCAGGAGCTGTCGGCGGCGCAGGTGTCGAGCGCCTCGTACTTCCATTCCCCCTCCAGCGCCCGGCGCAGCGGCGAGCCCTGCGGCTGGCGCGCCATCTCGCGCCGCAGCGCGATCCGCTGCCGCGGCGTCGTCGTCAGGTCGCGGCTCGGGCAGGCCGGCTCGCAGAAGCCGCACTCGACGCAGGAGGCGACCGACTCCTCGACCGCCGGCGTCGTCTTTAGGTTGCGCAGGTGGGCGCCGGGATCGCGGTTGAGAACCACCCCGGGCGAGAGGACGCCGTCGGGATCGGCGAGCCGCTTCACCCTCCACATCAGCTCGGTCGCCTTCTCGCCCCACTCCCGCTCGACGTACGGGGCCATGTTGATCCCGGTTCCGTGCTCGGCCTTAAGCGACCCGTCGTACTTGTCGACGATCAGCTCGACGAGGCCGGCCATGAAGGCCTCGTAGCGGTCGAGGTCCTCCTGCTTGGCGAAGTCCGGGGTGAGCATGAAGTGGAGGTTGCCCGCCGAGGCGTGGCCGGCGACTCCGGGCAGGAAGCGGTGCTCGGCGAGCAGCGCCTGCACGTCGCGGGCGCCCTCGGCGATCCGCTCGGGCGGCACGCAGACGTCCTCGACGATCAGCGCGGTGCCGGGTGGGCGGATCTTGCCGACCAACCCGTGCATCCCCTCCCGCACCCGCCAGGCCAGCTCGATCTCCTCGGGGTCGCGGGTGAACTCGATCGGCCGGATCGTCTCGTGGGCGTCGAGGACCCTGCCGGCGGCCTCGACCTGCGCGTCGAGACCGGCGCCGTCCGCGGCGCCGAGCTCGACCAGCAGCACCGCCGACTCGGGCGGCAGCTCCTTCCACTTCTGCGGCGCGCCGACCATGTTCCAAGCGGCGGTGATCAGCGCCGGAGCGACCATCAACTCGACCGCCGTGGCGCCGGCATCGATCAGCTCACGGACCGGCGCCGTCGCCGCGTCGATGCCGGGGAAGTGGACCCAGGCCGTCGTCGTCACCGCCGGCAGCGGCACCGTCTCCAGCTCGGCCTCGGCGATGAAGGCGAGGGTGCCCTCCGAGCCGATCAGCAGGCGGCGGAAGATCTCCAGCGGCTCCTCGGCGTCGAGGAACGCGCAGAGTCGGTAGCCGGTGGTGTTCTTGATCTCGAACTTGCGCCGGATCCGCGCGCTCAGCTCCTCGTCGGCGCGGACCTCGTCGCGGATCTCCTCCAGCCCGGCGGCGAGCTCGGGCTCGGCGGCGGCGAAGGCCGCCGCGGCGGCGGGGTCGGAGGTGTCGATCCTCGTCCCCGAGGCGAGGACGAAGGAGAGCGCGCGGACGGTCGAGTAGGAGTCCCTGGTCACCCCGCAGCGCATCCCGCCCGAGTTGTTGGCGAGGACCCCGCCGACGGTCGCGACGTCGGTCGAGGCCGGGTCGGGGCCGAGCTTCGTCCCGTGCGGCGCGAGGACCCGGTTGGCGTGCCCGAGGACGGTCCCCGGCTTGACCCGGACGCGGGCGCCGTCGTCGAGGACCGTGACGCCGCGGAAGTGGCGGCGGACGTCGACGAGGATGCCGTCGGTCTGGGCCTGGCCGTTGAGGCTGGTGCCGCCGGCGCGGAAGGTGACCGGGATCCCCTGCTGGCGGCCGAAAGCGAGCACCTTGGCGACGTCCTCGGCGTCCCGGGCCATCACCACCGCCCGCGGCAGGAGCCGGTAGGGGCTGGCGTCGGAGGCGTAGCGGACGACGTCTCCGGGCCGCGCGAGCACCCGGTCGGCGCCGAGCAGCGCCTCCAGCTCGCCGCGCAGCGGCTGCGCGACGCCGGCGGCCAGCTCGTCGGGGGCGCGGTCGGCCGCGGGCGGGGGCGGCGCTTGGCTCGCCGCCTCCATCAGAACAGCGACATCCCCGGCGCGACCGGGACTTCGACCAGCTCGGGACGGGAGGAGGAGAGCGCGGCCTGGAGCGCGCCGGCGACCCCGTCGCGGTCGGCGGCGCGGTGGGAGGCGACGCCGTAGCCCTCGGCGACGGCCGCGACCTCCAGCTTCGGCAGGTCGAGGCCGGGCGCGCCGGCGACCTGCTCGACCTCGGCGAACCACTTGAGGATCGCGTACTCCTCGTTGCGCAGGACGAGGAAGGTGACCGGGACCTCGTACGCGGCCGCGCTCCACAGCGCGGTGATCGCGTACTGGGCCGAGCCCTCGCCGAGGACGCAGACCACCGGCCGGTCGGGCTCGGCGAGCTGGATCCCGACCGAGGCGGCGAGGGCGAAGCCGAGGCCGCCGCCGGCGCTGAAGTAGTAGCTGCCTGGGCGGGAGATGCGGAGCTGGTTGCGCAGCGCCAGCGTGCTGGAGGGCGACTCGAGGACGACGATCGCGTCCTCGGGCAGGACCTCGCGCAGCGCCGTGTGGACGGTCGAGGCGTCGAGCGGGTCGGCGGGCGAGATTTCCTGCGGCCCGGGGTTCGGCTCGGGCGCCGGGCGCGAGGACTCGGGCAGCCGCGGGAGCAGCGCCTCGAGCGTCAGCTTCACGTCGGCGACGATCGCGTCCCCCATCGGCGCCCGCACCGCCTCGTCGGGGTCGCTGGTGACCGCGATCAGCTCCGCCCCGGCCGGCAGCAGCGGTCCGGGGATGTGGGGGTAGTAGGGGAAGACCGAGCTGCCGAGGACGAGGATCAGGTCATGCCCCTCCAGGGTCTGCGCCAGGGGGCCGATCGCCGGTGGCAGCACCCCGCGGAAGTTGGGGTGGCCCTCGGGGAAGCCGAGCCGGACGCCGCCGGTCGCCGGCGAGGCCCAGACCGGCAGCCGCTGGCGCTCGGCGAGGGCGACGGCGAGGTCCCAGGCGCCGGCGGCGTCGACGTCGGGGCCGGCGACGAGGACCGGGTTGGCGGCGCGGTCGAGGCGCTCGGCGAGCGCGGCGAGGGCCTCGGGGGCGGCGGCGGCGCGGCCGTCGACCTCGCGCTCGAGCGCGGCCCTGGCGCCCGCGTCGACCTCGGCGTACCAGTCGTCCATCGGCAGCGAGAGGAAGACCGGGCCGCGCGGGGGCAGCGAGGCGAGGTGGGCGCCGCGGGCGAGCGCCAGCGGCACGTCCTCGGCCCGCGGCGGCTCGAAGGACCACTTGACCAGCGGGTGCGGCATCCGCGTCGCGTCGCGGTTGGTGAGGTTCGCCTGCATGGTGATCTGCGCCCGCGTCTGCTGGCCGGCGGTGATCAGCAGGGGCGAGTGATTTGCCTGGGCGTTGAAGATCGCCCCCATCGCGTTGCCGACGCCGGGCGCGGTGTGGAGGTTGACGATCGTCGTGCGGCCGGAGGCGAGCGCGTACCCGTCGGCCATCCCGACCACCACCGCCTCCTGCAGGCCGAGGACGTAGCGGAAGTCGGCCGGGAAGTCGGCGAGCAT
>JBLNAC010000043.1:0-8600 GCA_050259155.1 Syntrophothermus sp. | reverse complement strand
GCCCGCCCCTCCCCCGAGCTGCTCCGTGTGATCGGCAACCTCGCCGAGTTCCACCGCGAGCACGAGAAGTTCTACTCGCAGGCGCCCCTCCGGCAGGCCGTCGCGCTCGAGGCGGACTCGCGGATCCTGAAGGCGCTCGCCGGGCATTGGCGGGAGGCGGAGCCGCAGGCCGATCCGCCGGCCAGCCCGTTCGCGGGAGCCGAGGACCTCAACCCACCCGGTCTGACCGCGGAGAGTGGAGTCCTGTTCATGGAGGGCGAGGGCGAGCCCGCCGAGATCGCCCGCCTCAAGCGCGAGCTGGAGAGCGTCGCAAGCGGGGTCGAGGAGGCCGGTGCGTGGCTCGCCGGCGCGATGGAGCAGGCCTGGGGCGTCGCCGGCGGGCTGCTGGCATATCCGTCGCTGGCGGGCATGCTCGGCGAGCGCCACCAGATCATCGTCAACGACTGGCAGGCGGCGGAGATGCAGAAGATGATCGGGCGCCTGCTGCGCCGCTCCCTCGAGCTCCTCGGCCGGGTAGATTTCGCGCCCGCCGCGCTTCGTGCCGACCTTGCCGGGCGCCGTGAGGCGGTTCCCTATCTGTTCTCGGCCTCGGAGCTGATCGACAGTGCCGCCGACCTCCTGGCCGCCTCGGCGACTCTCGTCCACGAGAACGAGCGCCGCTGGAGGGCCTTCGCCGCGAGGCTCGACGAGATCCGCGCCGGAACGGGTCAGGCGCCCAGCGCGTAGAGCTCGAAACGCCCGATCGTGAGGCGGTCCCCGTCGCGCAGGACGCCCCATTCGATCGGGACGCCGTTGACGAACACCCCGTTGAGGCTGCGATCGTCGAGGATGCGCAGCTCGGCGCCCGGTTCGGCGACGATCAGGGCGTGCCGGCGGGAGACGCTGGGGTCGTCGAGGCAGAGGTCGGAGTTGGGGCTGCGCCCGATCCGCGTCCACCCTCGCTCGATCGCCAGGAGGACGATCTCCCCGTCGTCGCCGCGGTAGGCCAGGTGGCGGCCACGGCCGACGAGCCCGCGCGCCCGCGGCAGCCAGTCGGGCTCGCCCCGGTCGGGCGGCGGCGGCGCTTCGCTCGTCTCCTGCGCGTGGTCCTGGTGCTCCGCGAAGATCGAGTCGCGGCGGAAGCGCGAGCGCCCGCAGCGGGGGCAGCTGGGCACGGCGTCGGTCTCGAGCAGCGACAGCCTCGCCCCGCAGGTGACGCAGAAGTAGGTCCCCGCCCCCGGCGTCGACCCCAGGCCGTAGGTCTCGCCCAGGTCGCTCGAGCTGGCGCTGTCGATCATGCTGACTCCTCTCCAGGCGCCCCTTTGCCGGTACCCAGAGCCTATACCCGCCAGGCCTCCGTGTCATCCGCGAATCGGCCCGGGGTCGCGGTCGCGCGGCGGCCGGCCCTCGCGGACGCGGGGCCGGCCACTAGAATCGCGCCGCGATGGGCCCGCTCCACGCCGAAGTCGAGATCGACGCTCCCCGCGAGCGGATCTTCGAGCTGATCGAGGACCTCGCGGTGCGACCCTCCTTCACCGACCATTTCCTCACCCGCTTCAACCTGACGCGGATCGACTCGCGCGGGGTCGGGGCGGGGGCGCGCTTTCGCCTCGCGACCCCGCTGCGCAAGGTCTGGATGGACACGACCATCGTCGAGGTCGAGGAGAACACGCGCGTGGTCGAGCAGGGCGCCGGCGGGCGCGCCAACCGGATCCCGATCCACACGGTCTGGGAGCTGCGGGGAGGCACAGGCGGCCTGACGGCGCTCTCGGTGACCCACTGGACCGCGCCCGAGAAAGCGATCGACCGCCATCTCGAGACGCTCAGCGGCAGCTCCCACTGGGTCCTTCGGGGCTGGCGCGAGGCCCTGCGACGGCTGCGCGACGCGGTCGAGAGCGACCTGCCGGCGGCCGAGAGGGTCGCCGTCGCGGGGGGCAACCGCTACGCGACCGGCATCCCTTAATAGACTCCGGCCGCCGATGCTCCCGAACCGCCGCAGATTCGCCCTGCCCCTCCTCGCCGCCCTCGGCCTCGCCGTCCTCTCCCTCGGCGTCGCCGCCTGCGGCTACACGAACGAATCCCTGGACGTGGCCGAGGGCGAGTCGGTCAACCTCGGCGAGCTCCAGTTCAACGTGATCTTCTCGCGGTACCTCAACCCGAACGACAGCGAGGACTCGGCGTACCTGGCGGGCCAGCCCGCGCCCCCGAAAGGCGAGACGTACTTCGGCGTCTTCCTCCTGGTCCAGAACGAATCCAACGAAGCCCAGCCGCTGCCGTCGACCGCGAACATCACCGACGCCGACAAGCAGACCTACGACCTGATCCCCAGCGAAAGCCTCTACGCCTTCCCGTTCGGCGGTGAAGTCGAAGAACAGGAACAGATCCCGGTCCTCGACTCGACCCCCCAGCAGGGTTCGATCGAGGGCTCGCTGGCGCTCTTCCTGCTGCCCGAAGCCGCCTCGGAGAACCGGCCCCTGACGCTGCACATCCCCGGCGCCGAAGGGGAAGAGGCGCAGGTCAAGCTGGACCTCTAGATACCGGCGGAGAGCACTTCGGCCGCCGCCGGCGCCGCGACCTCGCCTCCCGCCGCTTCGGCTTCGATCAGCAGCACGCCGATCGCGAGCTTCGCCTTCTCGGCGGGGGCGAAGGCGGCGAACCAGGCGTCCTTGCGCTGTTCGGGGCGTTCCGCGTTCTCCTGACCCGGCTTCGGGCCCAGCTCGGCGGTGCCGGTCTTGCCCGCCACCTGCGCCTGGGTGATCGCGCCCGCGGTGCCGGTGCCTTCGACGACCACGCCGACCATCAGTTCGGTCAGCTCGTCGGCGATCCGCTTCGACATCACCCGCACCGGCTTCGCCGTCGGCCGCAGCTTCTTGCCCTTCACGATCGAGGTCGGCATCCGGATCCCGCCGGCGGCGATCGTCTGCGCGACGCTCGCCATCTGCAGCGGCGTCGCCAGCACTTCGCCCTGGCCGATCGCCGAGACGCCGAGCTCGACTTCGGTCCCGATTTCCTTCGGGATCGTCGATTCGGCCGGTTCGACTTCGGCGACGATCCGCGGCGCGTACAGCGTCGGCGGCGAGTTGAAGCCGAAGCGCTCGGCGGTGGCGACGAGGTCGTCGTTCCCGATCTGCGGCCCGAGCGGCGCGAAGTCGGCGTTGCAGGACTCGGCGAACGCCTGGCGGAAGGTCCCGCCGCAGTACTCGCCGTTCGCGTTTTCGATGAAGCGCCCGCCGACGTTGACGCCGTTGGTGATTTCGAATTCGTCGTCGAGCGAGACGATCTTCTTCTGCAGGGCGGCTGTCGTCGTCACCATCTTGAAGGTCGAGCCTGGAGGCTGGGGAGCCGAGAAGGCCTGGCCGGCGAGCGCGCGGACGTCGCCGTTGCGGGCGTCGAGCACGGCGATGCCCCCGGCGCGCCCGGCGAGCGCCGCCACCGCGGTTTCCTGCAGCGTCGGGTCGATCGTCGTCTTCACCGGCGCGCCTTCCACCGGCTTGGACTTGGCCAGCGCCCGCGAGGAGCCGGAGGAGTCGACCGCGTAGAGGGTCCCCCCGGGCTTGCCGGCGAGGCGCAGGTTCAGCGCCTGCTCGAGGCCGCTGATCCCGACCGGCGTTTCGGGACTGAAGCCGTGGCGGGCCAGCCTCGCCTGGTCTTCTTCGGGGGCGGTGCCGATTTCGCCGACGACGTCGATCGCGGCGGTGCCGAGCGGGTATTCGCGTTCGTCCGCCGGTCCCTGCGCAAGGGGGGTCCCGTCGTTGGCGAGGATCGGGGCCCGCGGCGCGAGCTCGATCGCGCTTTCGAGGTGCTCGCCGGGACGCAGGCCGGGGAAGACGAGGCTCGCCTCCCATTCGATCCCGCCGTCCGCGTACGGCACCGCCAGCTCCTCTTCGAAGCGGCCGAAGGCGACGGTCTCGACGGTCATCGGCACCGGCACCACGGTGCGGCCTTCGCTCGAAGTGGGATCGCCGGGCGAGCTCGGCTCCAGGCCCCTCAGGGTCGAGGTCTCCGCGGCTTCGCGGTAGGCGGCGGCGAAGCGCTTGAAGGGGATTCGTTCCTGCGAGGCGGCGTTCAGCTCCGCGTACATCGCGCCGGTTTCTTGCCGCGCCCAGGCTGCGGCGAACCGCTTCGCGGCGTCCCTCTCCGGCGATCCCGGGGCGCCGACGACGGCGCCGACGACGAAGGCGACGATGGCGATGAGGGCGAGGGGGAGTGTGCGGGTGACGAGGCGTCGTCGCCGCTCCACCTCGGGGGGCAGCCGTCTCACGTTCGAAAAGGTATTAGAGGCAGACCACAGAGGGGAGGACGCGGCCGTGCTTGTATTTCGGCATGACCGTGCTCGATTGGGCGATCATCGCGTTCACCCTGGCGCTCGGGATGTGGGGGTACCGCCAGGGCCTGATCGTCGGCGCGCTGACCCTGACCGGTTTCGCGGTCGGCGCCTTCGCCGGCAGCCGGCTCGGCCCGACGCTGTTGAGCCAGGGCTCCGCCTCCCCCTACGCGCCTCTGTGCGCGGCGCTCGGCGCGCTGCTGCTGGGGGCGGGTGCGGCGGTCGCGGTCGAGAGCTTCGCCCTCGGCCTGCGCGCGAGGGTGATCCGGCGGCGCGCGCTGCACCACGCCGACGGCGCCGGGGGAGCCGTCCTGATCGGCGCCGTCGCCCTCGGTCTGGCCTGGATCTTCGGCGCCGTCGCGCTGCACGCGCCGGCGACCGAGCGCCTGCGCTCCGACGTCCAGGACTCGGTGATCCTCAGCAGCCTCAACGAAGTGCTGCCCCCGACCGGGCCGGTCCTCAACGCGCTCGACCGGGTCGACCCGGCGCCCACGGTGCTGGGCCCGGCCACCCCGCTGGCGCCGCCCAACGGCGCGATCGCGGAAGACCCGGAGGTGCTCGGCGCCGGCCGCTCCGTCGTGCGGGTGCTCAGCACCGCCTGCGGGCTGGGGGTCGAGGGCTCGGGCTGGGCGGTGGCGCCGGGCCTGATCGTCACCAACGCGCACGTGGTCGCCGGGGCACACGACACCACGGTGACGACCCAGGAAGGGGCCGAGCTCGAGGCCACGCCCGTCTACTACGAAACCCGCAACGATCTCGCGCTGCTGCGGGTCGGGGCCGATATCCCGGCTCTCCAGATCGCGCCGCCGGCCCGCGTCGGCTCCGACGCGGCGGTGCTCGGCTACCCCGAGAACGGCCCCTACACGCTTTCGCCGGCCCGTGTCGGCCGCACGGAGAAGACCGTCAGCGAGGACTCCTACGGCCGCGGACCCATCGACCGCAGGATCACCTCGCTCGGCGGCTCGGTTCGGTCCGGCAATTCCGGCGGGCCCCTGGTGGACCCGCTTGGAAGGGTGATCGGAACGGTGTTCGCGACCACCACCAGCGGCTCGCCGGGAGGCTTCGCGATCCCCGCCGAACTGGTCCGCGCCGCGATCGACCATGTGGGCGGGGAGGTCTCGACCGGCCCCTGCGCCGGCTGAGATTCGCGACGCCCGTCACTTACGTTCAGTAAGCTCCATCTGTGGAGCCGGTCAGTCCGACCCAGGTCCAAGCCGGCGCTCGCGCCGAGTCTGCGGCAGCCGCCGAGAACGCCGCCCCGGCCGCCGGCGTCTGCCCCCACTTCCATGCCGCGATCGAGCTGATCGGCAAGCGCTGGACCGGCGCGATCCTCTGCTCCCTGACCGACCGGCCGATGCGCTTCGGCGAGCTCGGTCGGACGATCCCCGGCGTCTCCGACCGCCTTCTCTCGCAACGGCTCCGCGAGCTCGAGGACCATGGCCTCGTCCAAAGGGAGGTCGAAGCCGCGTCGCCGGTGCGCGTGACGTACTCGCTGACGCCGAAGGGGCAGGAGCTCGATCCCGCGATCAGGGAGCTGCGGGCCTGGGCGCGCCGCTGGAGGCGCCAGGGCGGCGAATAGGCTGGGGCGATGGAGCTGCCGGGGCCATTTCCAGTCGGCCGCTACGCACGCAAGCTGCAGGAGGAGATGCGCAAGCGGGCGCGCGTGCAGCTGATGGGCGAGGTGACCGGGGTGGGCCGCAGCCGCAAACAGGCCTTCTTCGAGCTGCGCGACAGCGAGGGAGCGGTCCCCTGCACGATGTGGCTGACGGACCTCGAGCGCGCCAATCTCCCCGACGGTGTGCTGCGCGACGGCGCGGAGATCGTGATCGCCGGCGGCCCCGACTACTTTCCCGGCAGCGCCACGGCCTCGCCGAGCTTCTCCTTCCGGGCGACCCATGTGCGGCTCGCCGGCGAGGGCGACCTGCTGGCCCGGCTCGAGGAGCTGCGCCGGCAGCTGCGGGCCGAGGGGCTGTTCGAGCTGCAGAAGCAGCTGCCCCGGCCGCAGCTCCCGAAGACGATCGGGGTGGTGACCGCGGAGGCGGGAGCCGCCCGCCGGGACCTGGTCGCCGGGCGGGCCAGGCGCGGCTGGGGCGGAAGCGTGATCTGGGCCTTCGCGCCGGTGCAGGACCGTCACGCGGCGCCGGCGATCGCCGCCGCCCTCCAGGACCTCGCCGCCCGGCCCGAGGTCGAGACGATCGTCGTCACCCGCGGCGGCGGCAGCCTCGCCGACCTCTGGGCGTTCTGCGACGAGACCCTGTGCCGGACGGTGGCGCTGCTGCGGGTGCCGGTCATCAGCGCCGTCGGCCACGAGCGCGACTCGACGCTGATCGACGACGTCGCCGCGGTCGCCTGCTCGACTCCCACCCACGCCGCCGAGGCGGCCGTGCCGCTGGACTGCCGCGCGGCGCGGCGGGACCTGAAGCGGGCGGTCGGCGCGATACGCCGCTCCGGGGAGGGGGCGATCGGGTCGCGGGCCCGCCACCTCGGGGCGCTGGCGCGCGGCCCGGCGCGGGCGCTCCAGCGCGAGCGCGGCGAGCTCAACCAGAGGATCCGCGAGATCCGCGCCGCGTCGGAACGGGGCCTCTCCGAACGCGGCGCCTTTCAGCGGCGGATCGCGACCGTGGTCCTCGGTCGCGCCGGCCGGCGCGCGCTGCAGCGCAGCGGATCGGCGCTGGCCGAGCAGGGGCATCGCGGCGCGGCGCTCGAGCGCGCGGCCGAGCGCGCGCTGCGGCAACGCCGGGAGGCGCTGGAAAGGGTCGCGGTCGCGCTTCGGGCCCACGATCCGGAACGGACCCTCGAGCGCGGCTTCGCCCTCGCCGAGACGTCCGACGGTGAGCCGGTGACGAGCGCGGCCGCGGCGAGGACCGCGGCGGAGATTAGTCTCCGCTTCCACGATGGCCGAGTCGACGTCGAACCCTCCCGCGGCGGACGCGGAGCGGAGTGAGCGAGGATCCCGGCCACGATGAGCGCGAACGAGGGAGAGCAGGGCACTCGGGCGGGACCCGATTCCTACGAGGCGGCGGTCGAGCGCCTCGAGGAGATCATCGATCGCCTCGACTCGGGCCAGGCGGGCCTGCGCGAGACCCTCGACCTATGCCGCGAGGGGCGCGAGCTCGTGAGCTACTGCGCGGCCGAGCTGGACGCAGTCGGCGAGGGCCTCAAGGAGCTGCGGCTCGACGAGCTCGCCGCCCAGCTCGACCGTCAGTCCCCCTGAGCAGGCCCTGAGCAGAGGCCGCTCAGGGCCGGGCATCCCCGGCACAGGTCCCAGCCGCGGCGCGGGCCGGCGGCCACCGGGAACTCGCCCGCGGCGATGCGTCTGACCGTCGTCTCCAGGTGCTGGCGGGCGGCGGTCATCTGCATCCCATCGAGCGTGGTCGCGACCGGCTCCTCGGGGCGCTCGAGGAACACGTAGGCGACCTCGACCTCGGTCGCGGCCAGGGCCTCGGAGGCGGCGAGGGCGTAGATCGCCCGCTGGGTCTCGTAGCGGGGCGCGCGCGAGGCGGGGTGGGAGCCCGCGAGGCGGTCGGTCTTGTAGTCGACCACCAGCGGCGGCCGCCCGCCGCGCTCGACGAGGAGGTCGATCGAGCCCCGCAGGACGGTCTCGCCGAGCCCGAGGAGGATCGGCACCTCGGCCCGCACCCTTGTCGCCTCAGCCTCGATCCGCCGCCGCAGCGGCGAGTCGAGCCAGCCCCGGACCGGGGCCAGCAGCGCCTCGGGTTCCCCCTCGCGAAGATCGAGCCCCGCGGCGAGCGCATGCCGGCGCGCCAGCTCCGGCGTCGGCTCGCGCCACCCCTGCTCGCGGCTCCACTCGAGCAGGGCGTGGACGGCGGCCCCGCGGGCCGTTCGCTCCTCTCGAGCCGAGGGCGACCCCCCGGCTCCCTCGCCCGCCGCGGCGGAGTGCCGGGACGAGCCCCCGCCGTGGGGTGGGAGGCCGAGCACCCGTTCCATGTAGAAGCGGTATGAGCACTCCTCGTAGGCGGAGATCGCCGTGTAGGAGAGAGGCCGGGCCGGCACCGTCGGGGGCCGGCGGCGGACCAGCGGCGGCGGCCCCTCGCCGGCCTCGCGGGGGGCGGCGGCCTCGGGGCGCGCGCCGGTCAGCTCGGCGGCGCGGGCGGGAGAGGGAAGATTGACGCGGACCCCGATCTCGGCCGCCCCGAAGTCTGCCTCGAGGCCGGGGCGCGGCCGCGGCGCCGCGACCGTGACGGTCGCGTCGGCGTCGCGCTCGACCCCCAGTGCCTCGACCAGGCGCTCGACGACCGGCGTGCTCGGCTTGCTCGTGTCGCCGGGCTCGGGTTTG
>JBLNAC010000042.1:0-3014 GCA_050259155.1 Syntrophothermus sp. | reverse complement strand
ACGAGCCCGCGGTGCGGGTCGCCGGGCGCGGGGCCGTTCCAGCCGGCGACCGGGGGCAGCCCGCCCAGCGCCAGGTTGACCTTGACCGACCCCGAGCGGGTTCGGAAGCGGCCGATGTCGGCGACGACCTGGTCCGGCAGGTGCTCGTCGCCGATCAGGTCGCGGTAGGTGGTGATGGGGTGGAGGTTGGAGACGACCCGGCGGGCCTCGATCCGCTCGCCGCTCGCCAGCTCGACGCCGGCCGCGCGCCCGTCCCGGATCAGGACCCGCTCGACCGGGGCGTCGAGGCGGATCTCGGCGCCGGCGGCTCGCGCCGCGGAGGCGAGCGCGGAGCTGAGCCCGCCCATGCCGCCGTGGACCCACGCCCAGGCGCCGGCGTGGCCGTCGACCTCGCCGATCCAGTGGTGCATCAGGACGTAGGCGGAGCCGGGGCTCATCGGGCCGCCCCAGGCGCCGACCATCGCCTGCGTCGCCAGCGCCGCCTTGACCCGCTCGTCCTCGAACCACTCGTCGAGGAAGTCGGCCGCCGAGAGCGTGAACAGCCGCACGGTGTCGGCGATGTCGCGCCCGCGCCAGTGGCGCAGGCGGGCGCCGAGCGCGAGCCACCTTGGCAGGTCGCCGATCGTCAGGTTCGGCGGGATCGCGAAGAGCAGATCCCGCAGCAGGCGCGCGATCCGCTCGAAGTACCGGTCGAACTCCGCGTAGGCCTCGGCGTCGCGGCGCGAGAAGCGGGCGATCGAGGCGACGTCGCGGTCGAGGTCACCCCAAAGAGTCAGCGTGCTGCCGTCCGGGAAGGGGACGTAGTAGTCGGGCGAGATGATCGAGGTGCGGTAGCCGTGGCGGCGCAGCTCCAACGCCCGCTCGATCTCCGGCGGCATCAGGCTGACCACGTAGGAGGCGCTGGAGACGGAGTAGCCGGGCCAGGGCTCCTCGGTCACCGCGGCGCCGCCGACGACCCCGCGCCGCTCGAGCACCAGCACGTCGGAGCCGGCACGGGCGAGCGACGCGGCGCAGACCAGGCCGTTGTGACCGGCGCCGACGACGATCACGTCGCGACTCATCGGCCGATTATCCCCGCCGCGCTTGCTTCACGCGGCGCCGGCCCGGGGGCGGCGGTCGAGTCGGCGTCGATCGGGCTACGCTGGCCCGCATGGGCGAGTTCCGCTACGAGGGCTATCGGATCGAGTACGACACCTACGGGGTCGGCGATCGGGTCCTCGTGCTCGTCCACGGCCTGCTGATGAACCGCCGCATGTTCGAGCGGCTCGGCCCCGCTCTCGCGGAGCACGGGAACCGGGTGATCTGCGTGGACCTCCTCGGCCATGGGCGCTCCGACCGCCCCGAGGACCTACGCCTCTATTCGATGCCCCTCTTCGCCCGCCAGGTGGTGGCGCTGCTCGACCATCTCGAGCTGAGCGCTGCGGTCGTCGGCGGCACCTCCCTGGGAGCCAACGTCTCCCTGGAGCTGGCGACCAGGGATCCCGATCGCGTCAGGGCCCTGCTGATCGAGATGCCGGTGCTCGACAACGCCCTGCCGGCGGTGGCGGCAACGTTCGCGCCGGTCCTCCTCGGCCTGCGGCTGGCAAAGCCTGTCTTCGAGGTCGTCTCCCGGGTCACCTCGCTGATCCCCCGCACCAACTACCTGGTCGACATCGGCCTCGACTGGGCCCGCCAGAGGCCCGGCCCTTCGGGCGCGGTGCTGGAGGGCCTGCTCCTGGGGGAGACCGCGCCGCATCGGGAGGAGCGGAAGCAGATACCGCACCCCGCGCTCATAGTCGGTCACTCGCGCGATCCGCTTCACCCCTTCAGCGACTCGGGGATGCTGGCCGAGGAGATGGCCAACTCACGGCTGGTCGTCGCCGATTCGATCCTCGAGTGGAGGCTGAGGCCGAAGCGGCTGAACCTCGAGCTGGTGAGCTTCCTGGAGGACGTCTGGGAGGGGGCTCCGCTGGTCGCGAGCCGCGCCTAGAACGAGCGCACGTCGGCGTCGCCGAGGACGAGGCCAGCGAGGATCTCGTCGAGCGAGCCGGCCTGGGCGCGCGCGCCCAACAGCCCGAGCGTCGCGCAGGCACCGATCATCGCGATCCCCACCAGGGTCGGAGCGCGCATCTTGCTGGCCATCGTCCACCTCTCGTTTCCGTTCGCAGGCTGGTTGCCTGCCTGCCTACGGGCTCCGAGCGGAGGAGGTTCAGGTCCGCGCTCCGCCTCCGCCGCCGCGTAGTGCAGCCCCCGGTCGCTCCCGACGCGGAGTACAGGATCGGCCGCCGGCTGAACCATGGGCCCCGGCGCGGCGTAGGACGCGCCGATGCCAACCCGATGGAAGATCCTCGCCGTCACCTCGGCCGGTCTCTTCATGGCGAGCCTGGACCTGTTCATCGTCAACATCGCCTTCCCGGAGCTCGCCGCCGAGTTCCCCGGCGCCGGGCTGTCGAGCCTCTCCTGGGTACTGAACGCCTACGCGATCGTCTTCGCGGCGCTGCTGGTCCCCGCCGGGCGGATCGCCGACCGCGCCGGCCGCAAGCGGGTCTTCATCTCCGGCCTGCTCGTCTTCGCCGGTGCCTCCGTCCTCTGCGCCGTCTCCTCCTCGCTGGGACTCCTGGTCGCAGCGAGGGTCCTGCAGGCGGCGGGTGGGGCGATGATGGTCCCTTCCACCCTCGGCCTCATCCTGCCGGCGTTTCCGGTCGACCAGCGGCCCCTGGCGATCGGCGTCTGGTCGGCGGCGGGCGGCGTCGCGGCCGCCTTGGGCCCCCCGATCGGGGGCTTCCTCGTGCAGGTCAGCTGGCGCTGGATCTTCATCGTCAACCTGCCGATCGCCGTCCTCACGGCGCTGCTCGCTGCCCGAATGCTGACCGAGGTTCGCGAACCCGGCGAAGGCCGGCCCGACCTGCTCGGGGCGCTCCAGCTCGCGCTCGGGATCGGCCTCCTCACCATGGGCATCGTCAGGGGGCCCGAATGGGGGTGGGCCGACCCCCGCGCGCTGGCGGCCTTCGCCGCCGCCGCGGCGCTGGTGGCCG
>JBLNAC010000041.1:0-10386 GCA_050259155.1 Syntrophothermus sp. | reverse complement strand
GCCTTTTCGGCTTCTGCACCTTGCCCGGAGTTCGTCTGTTCCATGAACTTCAGGGTGCTGTACTTCGCGCAATTGGCCGGGTCGGTCGAGGTCGCCGCGGTTTCGATCGTGGTTTCAATCTTTTCTTCGTCGCTTTCGCCTCCGCCTCCACCGCAGGCGGCGAGGCCGAGGCCCAGGGCGAGGAGGGCGGCGGGGAGCAGCAGGCGGAGCTTTCTCAAGGTCGGGCCTTTCGGACGAAGTCGGCGGTCACGGGGAAGCTACATCAGTGAACCCCGGCCGCGGCCCTTGCGTAGGCCCTGTATCGACCCAATCGACGTTAGGAAAGGGAAGGTGCCCATGAAGAGGTTCTCGATCGCGGCACTGGTCGCGATATTCGTCGTCGGTGTCGTCTCGGTCCCGGTGGCATCCGCCGGAAACCCGGCGGGGACTGGTCCCCCATCCCAGGATTGCGTGGGGCTCGTGGAAAGCGGAGGGGGGGCGCTTCCGGGTCATGCCGGTGGCTCTCCGGGGTCACCGTTCAACGAGGAAGCGCTCAATGGCGGAGAAGGAGGCATCGGCGGCCAGCACTACAGCGAGAGGTCGCAGTACGACGTCGCCTGCTACCAGATGGGTCACCACTGACCCAGCGGATCGGCGGCCGGGGACCGCGGTGCCCCCGGCCGCTGGCCAACAGCCTGGTATCGGCGTTGGAGGGGTGGCGGTGTGACCCTTGGCCGGGTCGTCAGCCGGCGACCGGCTCGACTCGGACCGGGACGTCGTTGAAGGCGGCGTTGCCGGTCAGCCGATCGACGATCGAGGGGTCGGTGATGTCGTTGACGCTCGCCCCGCCGTGGCTCGCCGCGATCCGCCAGCCGACGCCCTCGCGGCTGTGCCCGAAGCCGTGGGGGACGGAGACGACGCCGGGGCGCATCTCCTCGCTCAGCTGCAGCGGCACCTCGATCACGCCCACGGTCGAGGCGATGCGGACCGCCTGTCCGTCAGCAAGGCCGCGCCGCGCCGCGTCGTCGGGATGCAGCAGGGCGGTGCAGCGGTCGGCGCCCTTCATCAGGCGCCTGGAGTTGTGCATCCAGGAGTTGTTCGAGCGCAGCGAGCGGCGGCCGACCAGGGTCAGGTCGAAGCCGTCGCGGCGCGCGGCCTCCCGGGCGGCGGCCAGCTCCCGCAGGCGCCCCGCCTCCTCGACCATCACCGGCGGCGCCAGCTCGATGCGCTTGCCCTCGGTGCGCAGGCTGCGGTCGAGACCGGGCTGTAGCGGACCGAGGTCGATGCCGTGCTTCGCTGCCTTGACCTTGCGCAGGTCGAGGCCGCGGCGCGAGCGCAGCCGCCCGTAGGGGCCGATCAGAAGCGCCAGGTCGGCGAATCGCTCGGCTGTGAACAGGGGCCCGAGCAGGGCGAGCGCGCGGTTCCTCGCGGCGCCGAGGGGGCCGCGGCCGATGCGGCCGGCGAGTCCCACCAGGATCTCCCAGTCGGTCTTGCCGTCGCTGGGGCCGGCGAGCGCCGCGGGGTTGTAGCGGATCTGGTTGCGGATCGAGAAGGCCGGGAAGACGAGGTCGATGTCGGAGCGCTCGAGCTGCGCGACCGGCGGCAGGATGACGTCGGCGTGACGCGTGGTCTCGGTGACGTACATGTCGACGGCCACGCACCATTCGAGGCCCTCCATCGCCTCGTCGAGGCGGGCGCCCCCGGGTGAGGAGAGGACCGGGTTGCCGGCGTAGACGAGCAGTCCGCGGACCTGGCCGGCGCCCGGGGTGAGGATCTCGGCGGCGAGGCCGGCGACGGGCAGCTCCCTCCCGACCTCGGGCAGGCCGCTCACGCGTTGGCGGTAGCGCCCCCAGCCCGGCTTGCCAAGGATGAGCTCGGCCAACCGGAGCAGGTCGACGGGGGGGCGCGGGAACATCGCGCCGCCGGGGGCGTCCATGTTTCCGGTGACGAGGTTCAGCGCATTGATCAGCCAGTGCGTCAGCGATCCCGTCTGCTGCTGGCAGACCCCGACGCGGCCGTAGGCCACCGCGCTCGGCGAGGCCGCGAACTCGCGGGCGAGGCGGGCGATCGTCGCCGCCTCGACGCCCGCGTGGGGCGCGGCGAGCTCCGGCGTCCACTCGCCCGCCACCGCCTCGAGCCGCTGGAGGCCGTCACAGCGGTCGCGGAGGGCGCCGAGGCGCACACGGTCCTCGGCGAAGATCGTGTTCAGCATCCCCAGCAGCAGGTAGGGGTCGCCGCCGGGGGCGACCGCGACGTGCTCGGAGGCGTGCTTCGCCGTCTCCGTGTGGCGCGGATCGACGACGACCACCCGGCCGCCCCGGGCACGAATTCCCTTGATCCGCTCGCGGACGCCCGGCGCCGTCATCAGCGACCCGTTGGAGACCGCCGGGTTGGCGCCGAGCATGAGCAGGTACCGGGTGCGCTCGAGGTCGGGCACCGGCAGCAAGAGGTAGTGGCCGAACATCTCCTGCGAGCTGAGGTACTGCGGCAGCTGGTCGGTCGAGGTGGCCGAGTAGTCGTTGCGCGAGCCGATCAGCTTGCGCAGGAGGGTGGCGGCGAACACGGCGGAGGAGTGGGCGCCGGGGTTGCCGAAGTAGGTGGCGAGGGAGTCGGCGCCGTGCCGCTCCTGGACCCTCCTGAGGCCGTCGCCGGCGAGCGCGAGCGCCTCCTCCCAGCCGATCTCCACGAAGCGGCCGTCGACCTTCTTGACCGGCCGTCGCAGGCGGTCCGGGTCGCTCTGCACGTCGGCGAGGGCGGCGGCCTTGGGGCAGATGTAGCCGCGGGAGAGGACGTCGTCGGGGTCGCCGGTGATGCGCACCGCGCGGCCGTCCTCGACCTCGACGCGGATGCCGCAGTGCGCCTCGCAGAGCGTGCACTGCCGGTGGACGACATTCGTCATGCGCGGACCCTCGCTTCGCCGGTTTGCCCTGTCAACCGTATGTCATCGCGCGGCAGGTGATCGGTGGCCGCCGGCGGCTCTCTCGCGTTCGGCGAGGGAGGCCTGCCCAGGCATGCCCAACGCGCCGCACGGGGGCGGCGCGTTGGGCGTCCCGAGGGGCTGGGTAGGGCCGTGGCCGGTCCCGCTCCCGGGACCTCCCTGGACCCGCCTGGCGACCTAGACCCGCTCCGTGCAGCTGTGCTTCTTGAGCAGCTTGTTCTCCTGCTGCTTCTGCTTGGCCGTCGCGTTCTTGTGGGCTTTCATCCACTGCGCTCGCTGGTTCTTGCACTGCTTGTCGGTCCAGTCTTTGTGGTGGCCGTGGTCGGGGCTGGCCTGGGCGACGCCGGCGCCAGCGCCACCGATAGCGAGCATCGCGGTGACACCGAGGAGGGCGAGACTTCTCGAGGCTCGGTTGGACATGGTTCCTCCGTCTTTCGTGGTTCGTGGTGTTGCCATTGACCCTGATGCCAGCCTGGCTCACCGTCCTGCAGAAGCAGGCCAAGCGGAAGCAAAGCCTTCGCAAAACCCCTCTGGGCGCCTCGGGGCCCCGGCGGCGCGACGAGGCGAGGCGGCGGCAGCGCCCCATTCCCCTCGACGCGGCCCTGAACGGCTCTCGATTTCCCTCCGTACCACCCGGGTGCTCGATGGCGAGGCGCCGGCCCGACACCCCCGACCGGTTCGCGGACCCGGCGCCGACCGGTGGGTCGACGCCCGCGTGGACTACTCTTGGCCGGGGAAACTCAGGCCGCGCGGGGCCGTCGAGGGCAACGCGGGGGGAAAGGCCGGTCTGGATGGGGGAGAAGGTGTTGCGAGTAGGTCTCCTCGGCTCGTTCTCTGTCGCCATCAACGGCGAGGTCGTGCCCGAGGGCGTCTGGCGGCTGCGCAAGGCGAAGACGCTCGTCAAGCTGCTGGCGCTCGCCCCGGGACGTCGCCTGCATTCGGATGAGATCGGGGAGCTGCTGTGGCCCGAGCGCGACCCGGCCGCGATGCGGAACAACCTGCACCAGGCGATCTACGCCGCCCGCCGGGCGCTCGGCACGGTGGGCCTCGAGGGCGGCAGGTGCCTGGAGCTGCGCGAGGACGTGCTCGCGCTGTGCCCGGAGGATCCGCCGTGGATCGACGTGGTCGCCTTCGAGGCCGCCGCGGCGCGGGCCCGCGAGACCCGCGACCCTGCCGCCTACCGCGAGGCGCTGGAGCTCTGGCGGGGCGAGCTCCTGCCCGAGGATCGGTACGAGGACTGGAGCAGGACGCGTCGCGAGGCGCTCAACGAGCTCCGCGTCGCCCTCGCGATCGAGCTCGCGGAGATGGAGGCGGCGAGCGATCCGGGGTCGGCGATCGACCTGTTGCGGGAGACGACCGTCGAGGAGCCCCTCCACGAGCCCGCGCGCCGGGCGTTGATGCGCCTCTACGCGGAGGCCGGGCGCCGGCACGAGGCGCTGGCCCAGTTCCAGGAGCTGAAGCGGGCGCTGCGGCGAGAGTTCGAAGACGATCCCGACCAGGAGACGCGCCGCCTCTACCAGGAGATCCTCACCCGCGGCGACCGGCCGGCCGGCGACGGTCAGGTGCCCTCGAGCGCCACGACAGGCGCTGCCCTGGACGGGGGCCGGCTGCCGGGGCAGCTGAGCAGCTTCGTCGGCCGCGAGCGCGAGCTAGGAGAGCTCTCGGCGATGCTCGGGAGCTCCCGCCTGCTCACCCTCACCGGCGCCGGCGGGTGCGGCAAGACCCGCCTCGGGATCGAGCTGGCCCGGCGTCACGCGGACGACTTCCCCGCCGGGGTCTGGTCGGTGGAGCTGGCGGCGCTGATGGAGCCGTCGCTGATCGGCCCGGCGATCGCGCAGGCGATGGACGTGCGCCTCGCCTCCGACCGCGCGCCCGAGGTGGCCCTGGCCCGTCACATCGGCGAGCGGACGCAGCTGCTCCTGCTCGACAACTGCGAGCACCTGGTCGAGCCGGTGGCGCACCTGGTCGAGGCGCTGCTGCAGCGTTGCCCCAATCTCTCCGTGCTGGCGACCAGCCGCGAGCCCCTGCGGGTCCCGGGTGAGGTCACCTGGCGGGTGCCGTCGCTGTCGCTGCCGGACCTCCGCGGCAGCCTCGCGGCCGATCGGGTGGACGCGGAGTCGGTGGGCCTGTTCGCGGAGCGCGCCCGCCAGGCGCGACCCGACTTCGCGCTGGACGACGAGAACGCGCCCGCGGTCGCCGCCCTGTGCCACCGGCTCGACGGCATGCCGCTGGCGATCGAGCTGGCGGCGGCGCGGGTCGGGGCGATGACGCCGGCGCAGATCGTCGACCGCCTCGACCACTCGCTGGACCTGCTCTCCACCGGCGAGCGGACCGCGATGACGCGGCAGCAGACGCTGCGGGCGACCCTGGCCTGGAGCTTCGACCTGCTCGAGGCCGAGGAGCTGGTCCTGCTGCGCCGCCTCGCGGTCTTCGCCGGCGGCTTCGGGCTCGAGGCGGCCGAGGACGTCTGCGGCGAGCCGCCGCTGCGGCGGGGTGAGGCGGTCGACCTGCTCGGGCGGCTCGCGGACAAGTCGCTGGTGCAGGTCGAGAGCGCTCGCGGCAGCAGCCGCTACCGGCTGCTCGAGACGGTCCGCCAGTACTCGCGCGAGCGCCTCGAGGAGGTCGGCGAGGCGGAGGCGTTCGAGCGCCGCCACCGCGAGTGGTACCTGGACCTGGCCGAGAGCGATCCCACCCCCGAGGGCGACCTGCCGGCCGGTGACCGCCTCCACCTCCTCGACCTCGAGCGGGACAACCTGCGGGCGGCGCTCGCGTCGGCGATGGAGGCCGATCCGCAGGTGGGTCTCCGCCTCTCGGTCGCGCTCTGGCGCTTCTGGCTGATGCGGGGGTACCTCGCCGAGGGCTACGGCTGGCTCGACGACGGCCTCTCGGCGGCGCCCGGGAGGACCGCGGCGCGGGCGCGGGCGCTGCGGGCCGCGTGCCTGATCGGCCTGCGCCGTGGCGTCCACGACCGGCTCCACGAGTTCGGCGCCGAGAGCGTCGCGATCTTCGAGGAGCTCGGCTCTCCGACCGGGATGCTCGACGCCGCCGAGGTTGCGACCGCCTACCGGCTGATCGTCAGTCCGCCGGCGGAGATCGAGGAGCTGCTGGAGAGGTTCGAGGGGCTGCGCAGCGACGAGGTGCCGGAGGCCCGGCCCCGCGCCTGGGCCGCGCACAGCCGCGGGATCGGCGACTGGCTGCGGAGGCGGTACGGTCCCGCCCGCGTCCAGCTGGAGGCGGCGCTGGAGGGAACGCGGGCGATGGCCGGGGATCCGCGCCCTGCTCTCTGGCCGCTCAGCTACGGGCTGATCTCGGTCGAGCCCGAGGTCGGGTACCCGTTGCTCCTGCACGAGGACACGGTGCTCGTGGGTCGTCGGGTCGCGGGCGAGGCCGCTGCCGCCTACGTCCTGGTGAACCTCGCGGCGGTCGACCGGGCCGAAGGCAGGTTCGGCGCCGCCGCGGAGCTGATCGAGGAGAGCCTGCTGCGCTTCCGCCACCTGGGCGACGCGCACGGCGAGGCCTACGCGCTGAACGCGACCGGCAACCTGGCGCGGTCGAGCGGCGACTACGAAGGGGGGCGCGCGGCCCTGGAAGCGAGCCTGAGGCTGCGGGAGGAGATCGCCGACCGGCGGGGCACGGGCATCACCCTCGGCTGCCTGGCGCTGCTCGACGCCCGCGCCGGCGACCTCGCCGCGGGGCGCTCGGCCGCGGAGCGGGCGCGGGGGTGGTTCCTCGAGAACGACGACCTGGTCGGGCTCAGCGCCGCCGAGCTGACGGCGGCGACGCTCGACCTGGGCGAGGGCGACCGGAAGGCCGGGATCGCCCACCTTGAGGAGGCCGCCGCGGTGCTGGGCCGGATGGAATCCACCCATCAGGAGGGTTGGGCGCTGGCGGTCCTGGGGGCGCTGGCGAGCGACGATGGCGAGGAGCTGGAGGCGCGCCGGTGGCTGGACCACGCAGTCCGGCACTTCCGGGCGATAGGCAGCGATGCGGGGCTCGAGTACTGCCGGGTGCTGGGCGCTTAGTGAGCGCCAAGCCGATGCAAAGCCGGCGCTAAGTGGCGGTCCGTAGGTTCCTCCCATTCGATCGAGAGAGCGATCTCGGCACAAAGAGAAAGAGAGCGAGGGAATTTCGATGGCAGCACAGGGAGTGCTCGGAGCAGCGACGTTGAGCGAGTTCGAGGAGGGCATGCGCGGGGAGGTGATCCGCCCTGACAGCCCCGGCTACGACGAGGCGCGAGCGATCTGGAACGGGGCCCACGACGGGCATCCGGCGGTGATCGCCCGCTGTGTGGACAGCTCCGACGTGCGGCACGCGATCGGCTTCGCGCGCAGCGAGGGGCTCGAGGTCGCCGTCCGCGGCGGCGGCCACAGCATTCCCGGCTTCTCGACCTGCGACGGCGGCCTCGTCATCGACCTCTCGCCGATGAAGGAGATCGAGGTCGACCCGCAGCAGCGCACCGCGGTGGTCGGCGCCGGCACCGTCTGGGGTGAGCTCGACGCCGCCACCCAGGAGCACGGCCTCGCCGTCACCGGCGGGCTGGTCTCGACCACCGGCGTCGCCGGCTTCACGCTGGGCGGCGGCATCGGCTGGCTGATGCGCAAGCACGGCCTCGCCTGCGACAACCTCCGCTCCGCCGAGGTCGTTACGGCGGACGGCCGGGTGATCACCGCCAGCGCGGCCGAGAACTCCGAGCTCTTCTGGGGGCTGCGGGGAGGGGGCGGCAACTTCGGCGTCGTCACCTCGTTCGAGTTCGACCTGCACCCGGTCGGCCCGACCGTGACCGCCGGCGCCGTCTTCTACGACGGCGAGCGCGCCGAGGAGGTCCTGCGCTTCTACCGCGAGTTCGCGCGGGAGGCTCCCGACGAGCTGACCTCGCTCGCGAACCTGATCACCGCGCCCCCGGCGCCGTTCCTGCCCGAGGAGTGGCATGGCCGCAAGCTGGTCGCCCTGATCGGCTGCTACGCGGGCGACGTCGAGGAGGGGGCCCGGGCGACGCAGCCGCTGCGGGACCTCGGGGACCCGGTCGCCGACCTGATCGGCCCGATGCCCTACCTGCAGATGCAGAGCCTGGTCGACGCGCTGTGGCCCAAAGGCACCAAGACCTACATGAAGGCCGGGTACCTGCGGGACCTCGACGACGATGCGATCGAGACGATGTGCCGCGCGCATCAGGGAGCGACGTCGCCGGCCTCCGAGATCCACATCCAGCATTTCGGCGGCGCCATCGCGCGGGTGCCGGAGGGACGGACGGCCTACGGGGAGCGCCAGGCGCCCTTCGTCCTGAACATCTGCGCCGTGAGCCATGAGCCGGGCGGCATCGAGCCTCACGTCGACTGGGCCCAGCGGCTCTACCGCAACCTCGAGCCGTCGCTCACGGGCGGCGTCTACGTCAACTTCCTCTCCGGGGAGGGGGCGGATCGGGTGCGGGCCGCCTACGGCGACGAGAAGTTCGATCGCCTGCAGGCGCTCAAGGACCGCTACGACCCGACCAACCTGTTCCACCTCAACCAGAACATCCCGCCCTCCGCGGGCTGATCGGAAGGCGGGCATGGAGCAGGTCCAGATACTCGTCTACGAGGGGGTCGACGAGCTCGACGCGATCGCCCCCTTCGAGGTGCTGGCGGCGGCGGGGTTCGAGGTGGAGCTGGTCAGCCTCGACCCCGCGCCGATCATCCACGGGGCGCACGGCCTGGCGCTGCGCCCCGACCGGTTCCTCGGCCGATGTCCGGACCTTCTCGTCGTGCCGGGAGGCGGCTGGCTGTCGCGGGCGCCGCAGGGTGCGTGGGCGGAAGTCCGCAACCGCGTCATGCCGGCGGCAATCGCCGAGCGCCACGCCGCGGGGAGCGTCGTCGCCGGGGTCTGCACCGGCGCGATGCTCCTCGCGGCGGGCGGGCTGCTGCGCGATCGCCCCGCGGTGACCCACCGCGGGGCGCTGCAGGAGCTGCTCGAGGCCGGCGCCCATGTCCATCCGGAGGCGCGGGTCGTCGACGACGGCGACATCCTCACCTCGGGCGGCGTCACCGCGGCGATCGACCTGGCCCTCACCGTGGTGCGGCGGGAGCGCGGCCTGCGCGCGGCGCGCGTCAGCGCCGAGCGGATCGAGCACCGGCCGCAGGGGCCCGTGGTCGAAGTGCTGCACCAGCGTTGAGCGCGGCAGCGGCGCTCGCGGCCTCAGAGGCCCGGGGGATGCCGGGCGACGAAGCCGCTCGTATCGGTGGTCGCGAGGTGCCACCGCGGGCCGGTTCCCTGGGCGTCGCCGACCGTGTCCCAGCGCAGTCCGGCGATCTCGGCGAAGGTGTGGCCCGCGTTCGCGTAGACGGTGATCCACCTGCCGGGGCCGGGCTCGCCCCAGCCCTCGAGCTCGCTGGAGGTGAGGGGGCGGGGAATGAGGCCGCCGCCGAAGAGGGCGAAGCTGACCGACCCCGAGCAGTCGTAGCCGTTGGAGTACCAGGATGCGTGGCCGCCTCCCCAGACATATGGGCGGCCGACGATCATGTTGGCGTTGTTGATCACGTTCTTGACCGCTGCGGGTGCGTCGGGCGGGGCGAGCGCGACGCCGGAGAGGAGGATCGCGCTGGATTCGTCGCCGGCACGGGTGTGGGCGAAGACGTCGCCGCCGTTCAGCGAGGAGGCGTGGGGGACGTGGCTGCCGTTGCTGCCGGCCGACGCGGGAGGCAGGTTGCCCGGGCCGATCCGGGCGGCGGTCAGCGGCCGTTCGGGGGCGCGCTCGCCCGCGGAGCCAGACCCGCCGGCGCTCACGGCGCCTCCGCTTTCGATCCTGTAGCGGGCGCCGAGCAGGGCCAGGCTGTTGCCGAGCGTGTCCACCGCGTCGCCGGCGCGGCTGCTCCCGAGGGCGGCGAGGAGGGCGTCGCCGAGCGTTTCGAGCGCGCTCCCGTTCCTGCCAGAATCCCGTGGCGCGGGGGCCGCCGGCGCGCAGGTCGGCGCTGCGAGCAGGGTCAGGACGGCGACGAGCAGGACCGCGGTCCATCTACCCTGAGGTGGCTGCTTGCTTGTCGGTGAGACCCTCATCGGCGGGGCGCCCTCCCACTGAGACACCCTAGTAACCCATTGTTGACTTCATCTTTTCGTTAGAACGATGCGGCAGGTTTCGGACACGTGAAAATCCTCCTCGTCCCGGTGGCGATCCTCGCCTTCCTCCTCTTCCTCATCCTGCTCGGGGCGATCGGGCTGGGAATCGCGTTCCTGATCATCGCCTTCGTCGGCAAGGTCTGGAAGGTGGTCACCCGCGCCGACCGCCGCCGGGAACGGCGCGAAGCCCGGGTGCTCGACGTCTAGCAGACGTGGACCGCGGCGGCGCTGCGGACGACTTCGAAGGCGCGCCCCGGAATGCTCTTCAGCTGGTCGAGGTCCCGATCGCTCCAGCGGCGGTCGCTGCTGCCGCTTATGAACCAGTTGGAGCCGTTGTCGGCGACGATCAGGCCGTAGCGCTTCATCGCCAGCGCGATCGT
>JBLNAC010000040.1:0-2546 GCA_050259155.1 Syntrophothermus sp. | reverse complement strand
CGGCTCACGAAGCTGCCGCTGGGGCTCGGCCGACGGATCGAGCGGCTGGGGCCGGAGATCAAGGCGGCGATCAAGGCCTACTGGGCGCCGGGGCTCTTCTTCGAGGAGCTCGACCTCGCCTACATGGGAGTGATCGACGGCCACGACGTGCACGCCCTGCGCGGCGCGCTGACCGAGGCGTTCGAGGCCGAACGCCCGGTCGTCGTCCACATCCACACAGTCAAGGGGAAGGGCTTCGCTCCCGCCGAAGAGGGCGGGCTGGAGAGCATGGAGGAGTGGCACGCGGCCAAGCCGCGGTCGATAGTGGACGGGAAGCCGGCCGCCTCCAAGCCGGTGCCGGTGGCCGAAACCGACTCCCCGGAGGCGATCGAGCGGCTGGAGAAGCCGCCCGCCGCCGGCTCCCCACCTCAGTACACGAAGGTCTTCGCCGAGGCGATGGTGGCCGAGGCCGAGCACGACCCGCGGGTGATCGGGATCACCGCCGCGATGGCGGGGGGGACCGGCCTGCAGAAGCTCGCCGACTCGCTCCCCGACCAGTACTACGACGTCGGCATCGCCGAGCAGAACGCGGTGCTGCTCGCCTGCGGCCTCGCCCTCCAGGGAGGCAAGCCGGTCTGCGCGATCTACTCGACGTTCCTCCAGCGCGCCTATGACCAGATCATCCACGACGTCTGCCTGCAGAAGCTCGACGTCACCTTCGCGATGGACCGGGCGGGTCTGGTGGGCGACGATGGGCCCACGCACCACGGCGCCTTCGACGTCTCCTACTTCCGCGCGGTCCCCAATGTCGTCGTGATGGCACCCCGGGACGAGGCGATGCTGGTCCACATGCTGCACACGGCGATCGCCCACGACGGGCCGGCGGCGCTGCGCTACCCGCGCGGCGCGGCCGAGGGCGTCGAGCTGCCGGACGGGCCCGAGCTGCTGCCGATCGGCAGCGGCGAGATCCTCGCGCAGGGAGAGCGCGTCGCCCTGCTCGGCTACGGCTACGGCGTCACGGTGGCGAGGGAGGCGGCGGCGCTTCTGGCCGAGCATGGCCTGCAGGCGACGGTCGCCGACGCCCGCTTCGCGAAGCCGCTCGACGCCGACCTGGTCGAGCGGCTCGCGCGCGAGCACGAGCTGGTCGTGACGATCGAGGAGAACGTCCTCGCCGGCGGCTTCGGCTCCGGCGTCCTGGAGCACCTCGAGGACGCGTTCGCCGAGGCGCCGGGCGAGCGGGCGCGGGTGATGCGCGTCGGCCTCCCCGACCGCTACGTGACACACGGCAAGCCCGCCCTCCTGCGCGCCGAGGTCGGCCTCACCGGCGAGTCGGTCGCCGAGCGGGTGCTGGCCGCGACCCGGTCGGCGGAACCCGTCGTCTAGTAACAAAAAATGAGGATTGCGCCGATCCGCGCAATCTAATAGCCTGCCCGCGTCTCTCCGGTGAGTGGACGGGGCGTGGCGAAAAAGTCGCGCTTCTGGGGAATCACCACAGGGAGGAGAGATGCGTATCTCACCATGTGGGTCCGTTTGGGGGAACGGACTTCTGCGGCCCATCCTGCCCCGCGCAGGATGGGCCGCGAGGCGCGCCCAGGCCCTTATTCGGCCTGGGAGAGGATCGCGTAGATCCTGCGCCTCGTCTCGTCGAGCAGCTCGCGCACCTCGCGCTGCTGGGCCTCGTCCGCGGCATGGAACACCTGCCGCACCGCGTGCTGGAGCTTGCGAACCGAGTCGCCGAGCCGGATCATCTCGGGCGCGGCGTCGGCGCGGACCGCATCCCAGGGGGTCGTCTCGCCGGCCTTCTCCCGCTGCTCGGCCTCGCCCGCCCCGGTCAGGCTGAAGCGGCGCTTGCCGTCGCTCTCCTCGCCTTGGATCAGGCCCTCGTCCTCGAGCATCTGCAGGGTCGGGTAGATGGATCCCGCGCTCGGCACCCAGGCGCCCTCGGTGCGCTCCTCGAGCTCCTTGATCATCTCGTAGCCGTGCATCGGACGCTCGACGAGGAGGGCGAGGACCGCGGCCCTCACGTCTCCGCGGCGTGCTCGGGGCCCGCCGCGCCCGTAGCGCGGGCCGCGGCCACGTGCGAAGTCCGGGCGGCGGCAGTGGTGCTTGCGATGTCGTGGGGTGTGTCGATGATGCATGTAACTTCCTCTTTCTATCGCTAACTAACGCGATATATCGTAACACCTCGGTAGGCGGCGCTGGGAGGGACCCCCCGGCCACGGTTCGGACCTGGGCCTCATCGGGCAGCCGCATCAGCCCCGGCGCGCTCGGGTAGCCTGCCGGCATGAAGCTCCTCTTCGCGCCGGTCGGGATCGCCGCCGGCCTCCTCGCGGGGATCGCGGCCAGGAAGGGGTTCGAACGTGTCTGGTCCCTCGTCGACGAGGAGGAGCCGCCGAAGCCTGACGAGCGCGACGCGCCGCTCGTCAAGATGATCGCTGCGCTGGCGGTGGAGGGCGCGGTCTTCCGCGTGGTCAAAGGGCTCGCCGACAACGGCAGCCGCCGGGGCGTCGCGGCCCTTACCGGCCGCTGGCCCGGAGAGGACTCCTCCGCGCCGAGCTGACGAGCGG
>JBLNAC010000039.1:0-4902 GCA_050259155.1 Syntrophothermus sp. | reverse complement strand
GCGCCGACGCCGGCCCCCTCGCCGACGACGATCGCCCCGACCTGCACCGGGCTCCAGCCGATCGCCGCCAGCAGGGCGAGCTCGCGCTGGCGCTCGAGCACCGCCATCGCCATCGTGTTGGTGACGGCGATCGCGCCGAGGACGAGGGCGAGGATGGCGATCACGAGGACCGCCTTGGTGACGATCTGGAACCCCAGGTTGGCCCGCGCGGCCTGCCCCGGATTGCCGATCGTCACGGTGCCCGGGAACGCCCGCCGCAGCTGCGCGGTGACGGCCTCCTCGGAGGCATCGGGCTCGAGCGTCACCGCGATCGTCGTCACGCCGAGGCGAGCGCCCGCGAGCCATTCCGCCGCCGCCGGCGAGACGACGATGCCGGCGTCCTCGAAGCCGACGCCGGCGTGGTAGACGCCGGCGATCCGGAAGCGCCGGCCCTTGAGGACGATCACGCCGCCGGGCCTGAGGTCGAGGCTCTCGGCCAGCCCGTCGCCGACGATCGCTTCGTTCCCCCTGGCGCGCCGGCCTTCGCTGATCACCAGCCGCCTGGCGACGAAGCTGCCGGGTTCGACGCCGAAGACGACGGTCGAGGGAGAATCGGGCAGCGCTTCGGTGACGAGCGAGATCGCCGTGGCTTCCTGCACCCCGGGCTGCCGCCGCACCCGCGCCAGCATCGACTCGGGGAGGACCGAGGCGGCGGGATCGGCGACGCCGGCCTGGAAGATCCCGAAGTCGGCGCCGCCCAGGTTGCTGAGCGCGCCGACGCTCTGCTTGAGGCCCTGGCTCAACGCCAGCAAGGCGACGATGGTCGCGACCCCGATCGCGATCCCCGCCGCGGTGAGCGCCGTCCGGCCGCGGTTGCGCACGAGATTGAGGGCGATCAGTCCGATCAAGGCACGACTCCGAGGCGGCGCTCGAGCCTGGCGGAGCGCCAGCGCCCACGGGGCCATCTCCACCGGCCATCTTGACCGATCGTCGCACCCCACGGCTCGACGGCCCCGCCCTCGCCGCGAGTAGGCTCGGTCGGGTGTCGGGACGAGTCACGAGCGATGGCGTGCCCTGGCCGACGACGAGCCCCACCGCCGCCGAGCGGGCGAGCTTCGCCGACGCCGAGCCGCGTCCGTTCTGGCTGGACCGCATGCCGGCGCGCGACTTCGCGGCGCCGCTGTCGGAGGCGACCGAGACCGACCTCGGCATCGTCGGCGGCGGCTTCACCGGCCTCTGGGCCGCGCTGCAGGCGAAGGCCGAGGACCCGGGCCGCGACGTCGTCCTGCTCGAGGCCGAGACGATCGGATTCGGGGCCAGCGGGCGCAACGGGGGCTTCGTGATCGCCTCCCTCACCCACGGGCTCGAGAACGGCCTCTCCCGCTTCGCCGACGAGATCGAGCTGCTGGAGCGGCTCGGCCGCGAGAACATGGCGGGCCTGGTCGAGGACCTCTCGCTGCACGGCATCGATTGCGACCTCGAGCTCACCGGCGAGCTGATGCCCTCCGTCGCCCCCTACCAGGACCGCTGGCCCGAGCAGATCCGCGCCCACCACGAGCGCTTTGGATACGAGGTCGAGGTCTTCCCGGACGCCGAGTCGGTCCAGCGGGAGGTCGCCTCCCCGATCTACCGCGGCGGCGCCTGGATCAAGGACGCGGGCGGCATCCTCGATCCGGGCAAGCTCGCGGCCGGGCTGCTCGCGGCGTGCGAGCGGGCCGGGGTGAGGGTGTTCGAGCGGACGCCGGTGACCGCCGTCGAGGGTGCCGGCGACGCGGTGAGGCTGCGGGCCCCGGCCGGGAGCGTGACGGCGCGCCGGGTGCTGCTGGGAACCAGCGCCTACCCGCCCCTGCTGCGCCCGGTCCACCGCTACGTCGCCCCCGTCTACGACTACGCGCTGATCACCGAGCCGCTCAGCGCCGCCCAGCGCGAGGCGATCGGCTGGCGGCGGCGGCAGGGGATCGGCGACGGCGGCAACCGGTTCCACTACTACCGGCTGACGAAGGACGAGCGAATCCTCTGGGGCGGCTTCGACGCCGTCTACCGCTACGGCGGGCCCGTGCGCCCCGAGCTCGACGAGGACCCGGCCACCTTCGCCCGCCTCGCGCAGAACTTCTTCACCACCTTCCCGCAGCTCGAGGGCCTCCGCTTCAGCCATCGCTGGGGCGGCGCGATCGACACCTGCAGCCGTTTCTCCGCCTTCTTCGGCACCGCCCTCGGCGGCCGCGTCGCCTACGCGACCGGCTACACGGGCCTCGGCGTCGCCGCCACCAGGTTCGGCGCCCGCGTCGCGCTCGACCTCCTCGACGGCCGTGACACCGAGGCAACCCGCAGCCGCTACGTGCGCAGCAAGCCGGTGCCCTTCCCGCCCGAGCCGTTCCGGACCGCCGTCATCCAGCTCACCCGCAACCGCCTCGCCGCCGCCGACCGGCGCGGCGGGCGGCGCGGGCTCTGGCTCGGCCTGCTCGACCGGCTCGGCCTCGGCTTCGACAGCTGATGTGCAGCCGGGCGGCGGCCCACCGAGCCGCCGTGGCAATCGGTCGCTCGCCCTTCGGACAAGCACCTCCGCCGAAGAGGCCCGAGGACAAAGACTTGAACGATTCCAGAAACTGGCATACTCCCGCCGGTGCCGGCGGCCATCGATTCCGAGGGGATGCTGCGCGGAGCGAGCCTCCGCGTGACCCGTCCCCGGCTGGCGGTCCTGGCGGCGGTCCACGATCACCCGCACGCCGACGCCAGCGCGATCATCGAGGCGGTGCGCGGGCAGCTTGACGGCGTCTCCGTCCAGGCCGTCTACGACGTGCTGCGGGCGCTCACCGACGCCGGCCTGGTCCGGCGCATCGAGCCGTCCGGCTCGGCGGCGCGCTACGACCCGCGCGTCGGAGACAACCACCACCACGTCGTCTGCCGGTCCTGCGGCGCGATCGCCGACGTCGACTGCGCGACCGGCGAGGCCCCGTGCCTGACCGCCTCCGACGACCACGGATTCGAGATCGACGAAGCCGAGGTCGTCTACTGGGGCCTCTGCCCCGCCTGCGCGGCCGCGGAGAGCCCGCGCCGGCCCGACCACCGAACAACCACCCGAACCGGAAGGAACCCCCGTGTCCGATAGTGCCGATGCCGTTGTTGGAGAGATGAACGAGGAGAATGGCGGCTGCCCGGTCGCGCACGACCGCGCCCCCCACCCGACCGAGGGCGGCGGGAATCGGGGCTGGTGGCCGGACCGGCTCAACCTGAAGATCCTCGCCAAGAACCCCGTCGAGGCGAATCCGATGGGAGCGGGCTTCGACTACGCGAAGGCCTTCGAAAGCCTCGACCTCGACGCGGTGAAGAAGGACATCGAGGAGGTGCTGACGACCTCGCAGGACTGGTGGCCGGCCGACTACGGCCACTACGGGCCGCTGATCATCCGTATGGCCTGGCACAGCGCCGGCACCTACCGGATCAGCGACGGACGGGGCGGCGCCGGCGCCGGGCAGCAGCGCTTCGCGCCGCTCAACAGCTGGCCCGACAACGCGAACCTCGACAAGGCGCGCAGGCTGCTGTGGCCGGTCAAGCAGAAGTACGGCCGCAGCCTCTCCTGGGCCGACCTGATGATCCTCGCCGGCAACGTCGCGCTGGAGTCGATGGGCTTCGAGACCTTCGGCGTCGGGGGCGGCCGGGAGGACGTATGGGAGCCCGACGAGGACGTCTACTGGGGCCCGGAGACGACCTGGCTGGGCGACGAGCGCTACAGCGGCGAGCGGGACCTCGAGAACCCCCTCGCCGCGGTCCAGATGGGGCTGATCTACGTCAACCCGGAGGGACCCAACGGCAACCCCGATCCGCTCGCGGCGGCCCGGGACATCCGCGAGACGTTCGCCCGGATGGCGATGGACGACGAGGAGACCGTGGCGCTGATCGTCGGCGGCCACACCTTCGGCAAGACCCACGGCGCGGCCGACCCGGAAAGGTACGTCGGCCCCGAGCCCGAGGCCGCCCCCCTGGAGGAGCAGGGCCTCGGCTGGAAGAACTCCTACGGCACCGGCAGCGGCACCGACGCGATCACCAGCGGCCTCGAGGGTGCCTGGACCAGCACTCCGGTGAGATGGGACAACAGCTTCCTCGAGACCCTCTTCGGCAACGAGTGGGAGCTGGCCACGAGCCCCGCCGGTGCTCATCAGTGGAAGCCGAAGGACGGCGAGGCGAGCGTGCCGGACGCCCAGGACCCGGCGGTCAAGCACACGCCGACGATGCTGACGACGGACCTCGCGCTCCGGCTCGACCCCGTCTACGAGCCGATCTCGCGCCGCTTCCTGGAGAACCCCGACGAGCTCGCCGACGCCTTCGCGCGGGCCTGGTTCAAGCTCACCCACCGCGACATGGGCCCCGTCTCCCGCTACCTGGGGCCGGAGGTGCCGGAGGAGGAGCTGCTCTGGCAGGACCCGGTCCCCGTCGCCGACCACGAGCTGATCGGAGCCGAGGACATCGCCCCCCTGAAGGAGCGGATCCTCGCCTCGGGCCCCTCGGTCGCCGAGCTCGTCTCGGCCGCCTGGGCGGCCGCGTCGACCTTCCGCGGCGGCGACAAGCGCGGCGGCGCCAACGGAGGCCGCATCCGCCTCGAGCCCCAGCGCGGCTGGGAGGTCAATGACCCCGAGCGCCTGGCGAAGGTGCTGAGCGCGCTGGAGCAGGTCCAGGCCGACTTCAACGGCGCCCAGAGCGGCGGCAAGAGGGTCTCACTCGCCGATCTGGTCGTGCTCGGAGGCTGCGCCGCGGTCGAGCAGGCCGCCCGCAACGCCGGCCACGAGACCGAGGTCCCGTTCGCGCCGGGACGGACCGACGCCTCGCAGGAGCAGACCGACGTCGAGTCCTTCGCCGTGCTCGAGCCGACCGCGGACGGATTCCGCAACTACCTCGGGGACGGGCACCGGCTGCCCGCCGAGTACC
>JBLNAC010000038.1:0-2632 GCA_050259155.1 Syntrophothermus sp. | reverse complement strand
GGCTGACGACGGTGACGCCGCGCTCGGCGAACGGCCGCAGGGCGCGCATTCCCGCCGCCAGCTGACCCTTGCCGCCGTCGATCAGGATCAGCGAGGGCAGCGAGGCGAAGCTGGCGTCGCGCTTGCCGTCGTGCGGCGAGAGGTCGGCCTGTTCGAGGTAGCGGCTCATCCGGCGCGAGAGCACCTCCTCCATCGAGGCGAAGTCATCCGGACCCTCGACGCTGCCGGGGTCGCGCAGGTCGCCCCGCACCCTGAACCGGCGGTAGTCGGACTTCTTCGTCGCGCCCCCCTCGAAGACGACCATCGAGGCGACGGTGTGCTCGCCGCCGATCGTCGAGATGTCGAACCCCTCGATCCGCACCGGCAGCTCCTCCATCCCGAGCGCCTCCCGCAGCGCGGCGAGCGCCTCGACGCGGCGGGCGCGGCGGTGCTCCCGCCGCAGCCGGTCCTGGTCGAGGGCCAATCGCGCGTTGCGCTCGGCCAGCTCGCGCAGCCGGCGCTTGTCGCCGCGCTCGGCGGCGCGGACCTCGACCGGCGAGCCGCGCCGTTCGGTCAGCGCCTCCGAGAGCAGAGCGGCGCGCTCCCGCAGGTACGGCCCGACGACGATCATCGGCGGCGTCGCCGGCGAGGCCGAGTAGTACTGGCCGATGAACTCCTCCGCGACCTCGGCCAGCTCGCGCTCGCCCTGGTTGTCGAGGTAGAAGCTCTGGCGCTCGGCGAGGATCCCGTCGCGCACCTGGAACACCTGGGCGTTGGCGTCGGCGCCCTCGACGGCGACGCCGATCAGGTCGGCCGTCCCCACCGACCCGTTGGCGACGCGCTGGCGCTCGAACAGGGAGCGGATCGCCTTCAGGCGGTCGCGGTGGACCGCGGCACGCTCGAATTCCTCCGCCCGGGCGGCCGCCTCCATCGCCTCGCGCTCTTCCCGCTCGACCTGGCGATAGCGGCCGGAGAGGAAGTCGACGATCGCGTCGATGCTGCGCCGATACTCCTCCCCGCTGACGTGGCCGACGCAGGGCGCCCCGCAGCGCTTGATGTAGTAGTCGAGGCAGGGGCTGCCGGAGCGTCGCCCCGGCTCGACACCCTCACAGGTGCGGAACTGGAACAGCTTGCCCAGCAGGTCGAGCGTCTCCCGCACCCGCTTGGCGCTGGAGAAGGGCCCGAAGTAGGCGCGGCTCGGGCGATGGCGCTCGCGAGTGAAGTAAACCCGCGGGTAGTCCTCGTCGAGGCTGACGGCGACGTAGGGGTAGGACTTGTCGTCGCGCAGGCGGATGTTGAAGTGGGGCCGGTGCCGCTTGATGAAGCTCTGCTCGGCGAGCAGCGCCTCCGCCTCGCTCGTGGTCACCAGGGTGTCGATGCGGTCGATCCGCTCGGTGAGGCGGGCGTTGCCGCCGGAGAAGTGCGACGCCACGCGTTTGCGGATCGAGCGCGCCTTGCCGACGTAGAGCAGCTCACCGTCGGCGTCGTAGAAGAGGTAGACGCCGGGCGCGTCCGGCAGCTCGCGACGGCGCGCGGCGATCCGCTCAGCGCGCGTGAGCCCGTCCTGGATGGGTGCGTCTGCGGCCATCCAGCACAGGGTAGGCTGCCGCCGACCCGACCATTCCGACGTGACCGACAGACGGGAGATCAGAGCCAATGACGAGCCAGGCCGCGACGCCACCGGAGCTGGGGACCCTGCGGATCGAGATCGGCGACGACGGCGTCGGCGTCCTCACGCTCGACCGGCCGGACGCCTTCAACGCGATGAGCCCGGAGATGATCGCCGAGCTCCCGATCGCCTTCTCGTGGCTCGCCGACCAGGCGCCGGCGCGAGCGCTGATCGTGACCGGCGCCGGCAAGGCATTCTGCGCCGGCGGCGACGTCAACTGGTTCCGCAAAGGGGCGGAAGCCGAGGACATCGACCTGCCCGCGAGCGTCCGCCACGGCGCCGACGTCCTGCACCAGGGGATCGTCGACCTGCGTCGCATCCCCTACCCCGTGATCGCCGCCGTCAACGGCCCCGCCGCCGGCGCCGGCTTCTCGCTGGCGCTCGCCTGCGACATCAGGATCGCAGCGGAGTCGGCCTTCTTCGCGCCTGCCTACGGCCGCATCGGCGCATCCCCCGACGGGGGCATGACGTACTTCCTGCCTCGCGTCGTCGGCCCCAGCCGGGCGCTCGAGATCCTGCTCGAGGATCCCAACATGACCGCGCGCGACGCCCTCGCGGAGCGGCTCGTGACAGAGGTGGTGGAGCCCGAGGCGCTGATGGAGAGCGCTCGCGCGAGAGCCGTGAAGCTGGGCGCGCTGGCGCCCCACTACGTGCGGATGGCGAAAGCCCTCTGCGGGGTCAGCATCGAGAACCGGCTCGCCGACCACCTCCAGCTCGAGCGCCACGGGATCGCCGACAGCATGGCGACCGAAGACCTGATCCGCGGCGTCGAGGCGTTCTTCGCCGGCGAGAAGCCGGAATTCCACGGCCGCTGAACCTCGCAGCCGACTCCGGCGTAAGGCGAGGTACAGTGGTCCGAGCGTTTGTCCCGGGAGAAAGGAACGCCATGAAGAAGCTTGCCGTTGCATTGCTGCTCGCCCTTGTCGCGGTGGCCCTGGTCGCCTGCGGCGGCTCCTCCGGCTCGAGCAGCTCGGAATCGCAGCC
>JBLNAC010000037.1:0-2838 GCA_050259155.1 Syntrophothermus sp. | reverse complement strand
GGTCGCGGGACGAAGCTTGCGGGCGGCGGGCTCGAGGACGAGGCCGACGGCGACCTCGCCGGCGACCAGGGCGACGATCTCTTCGACGTCGTCGGGCCCGAGCCCGCTCTCGGTGACCGCGTTGAGCACGGCGTGGCCGGCGTGACAGCACGGATAGGCCTTGAAGGCGACCTCGGTCGTCTCCCAGCGCGAGCCGAGATCGGCGGCGAGGGCGGCCTCGTCGAACTCCCCGACGTGGGAGGCGAGGAGCCCGAAGCGGCCCTCGAGGACGCTCCCCGGCCCGGTCGCGCCGTGGGCGGCGAGGGCGGCCGCGGCGATCCCCGCATGTGCCGCCCAGCCGGCGTGCAGCGGCTTCGTCTGCGAGCCGTCGGCCAGGTACTCCATCAGCCCCGAGGCCTGGCTGCCGGCGATCCCGAGCGCGTTCGCGGTTTGCTCGGCGGAGAGCCCGCGCAGGCGGGCCGCGCCCGCGGCGGCGGCGAAGACACCGCAGACCGAGGTCGGGTGGAAGCCCCTGACGTGGAGCGCGCCGGGGACGGCGAGCCCGATCCGCGCCGAGGTCTCATACGCGGCGACGGCCGCCGCGACCAGCTCCTCGCCGTCGGCGCCGGTCCCCTCGCCGACCGCCAGCACGGTCGGGGCGACGACCACGCTCGAGTGGACGATCGCCGCCTCATGGGTGTCGTCGAAGTCGAGCGCGTGCATCAGGGAGCCGTTGGAGAGGGCGGCCGAGGCGGCGCCGAGGCGGCGCGGGAGGCCGACCGCGGTCGCCTCCTCCTCCCCGCCGAGTTCGAGCGCGACCGCCCGCGCAGCCGGCATCTCGTCGAGCGCGAGTGCCGCCAGTCCCGTTCCGACCGCGTCGAGGAGGTGCAGCTTCGCCGCGCTCACGACCTCCTCCGGGATCTCCTCGAAGCGCAGCGACGAGGACCAGGCGGCGAGGTGCTCGGCGGCGTGCATCGGCAAAGCCTACGGCGCTGTTGCGCCCCGCCCGCCCCGGGAATAGGCTGCGGTCGATGGCAGTGAAGCTCCACCGCTGCAGCCTGACGTGGGTGAAGATCGGCGCGCATCCCTGCTGGAGGGTGCAGAAGGCGCTCGACGAGCAGGGGGTCGAGTACGAGGTCGTGAAGGGGCCGCTGCGCGACCGCAGCGTGGTCGAGCGGCTCTCAGGGCAGCCGAAATACCCGGTCATCGAGTTCGAGGACGGGAGCGCCTACCGCGAGGAATCGAGCGAGATGGCGGCGCGGATCCGCGCCGGCAAGCTCTTCGAGGACGCCGGCGCGCCTCCGGCCGGCTGAGCCCCTCCCCTCAGCCGCCGCCCAGCGCCCGGTCGATGAACGGGCCAAGCAGGCGCGCAACCGCGGCAGCGGTGTCCTCGGGGGGTCCCGAGGGCGCGGTGATGTGGCTGATCGCCAGCCGTACCAGCGTCTCGGAGAGGAGGTCGACGTCGGCGCGGTCGGCCTGCGGCCAGCCCTCCGCGATCACGCCCGCGAGGCGTCCCGAGGCCCAGGCGACGACCGGCAGGCCCTGCGTCGTGACGAAGGGCAGCATGCCGCCGGTGCCGTCGTCGCCGAGCAGCGTCTTCATCAGCGGGTCTTCTCCGGCGATGCGCAGGAACAGCTCGAGCGCGGCGCCGACCGCCGCGTCGGGGTCGTCGAAATGCCGCCGCACCGCCTCCTCGACCCCGTCGAGGAAGCCGTCGCCGACGTAGATCACGAAGGCCAGCCCGAACTCGTTCCGGTTGCCGAACTCGTTGTAGAGGGTCTGGCGGCTGACGCCGGCGGCGCCGGCGATATCGGCCATCGTCACCTCCGACCAGGGCCGACGCTCGAGCTGCTCGCGCGCCGCGTCGAACAGGGTGCGGCGCAGCAGCTCCCTGGCCGCCTCCTGGTAGGGGGTGCGCGCGCTCGCCATCCCCCTCATCGTCGCAGCGGCGCCGGTCAGGCGTCGTCGGCCGGCTCGAAGTCGACCTTGTCGCAGACGCCGCAGTCGGGGCACGGCCAATGGTCGGGGACCTCGCTCCACGGGGTGCCGGGAGGGAAGCCCTCGCGGGGGTGCCCGGCTGCCTCGTCGTAGAGGTAGCCGCAGCCGGGGCAGAGCCAGCGACTCACGCCGACGATCCGTAGCGCGCGAGCACCTGGGCACGCCTTCGGGGGTGGATGTTGGCGCGGGTGACGTCGCCGCCGTAGTGCTCGATCAGGCGCCGGTCCATCACCCGGCGCCACAGCGGCGGGACCCAGGCCAGGACGATCATCCCCGCGTAGCCGGTCGGCAGCTGCGGCGCCTCGTCGACGTGACGCAGCGCCTGGTAGCGGCGGGTCGGGTTGGCGTGATGGTCGGAGTGCCGCTGGAGGTGGTAGAGGAGGACGTTTGAGGCGACGTTGTTGCTGTTCCAGCTGTGCTCGGGCCGGCAGCGCTCGTAGCGGCCGTCCTCCCTCCTCTGTCGCAGCAGGCCGTAGTGCTCGAGGTAGTTGACGACCTCCAGCAGGGAGAAGCCGATCACCGCCTGGACGAGCAGGTAGGGGAGGACGACCGGCCCGAAGGCGAGGGCGAGCGCCGCGAAGAGGGCGATCGTCATCGCCCAGGCGGTCAGGATGTCGTTTTGCGGGCCCCAGTGGGAGCGGCCGAGGCGGTCGAGGCGGGCTGCCTCGATGCCCCAGGCCGAGCGCAGGCTGCCGGCGACGGTCCGCGGCAGGAACGCCCAGAAGCTCTCGCCGAGGCGCGAGCTGGCCGGGTCCTCGGGCGTCGCGACGCGAACGTGGTGGCCGCGGTTGTGCTCGATGAAGAAGTGGCCGTATCCCGTCTGGGCGAGCGCGATGCGGCTCAGCCACCGCTCGGCGCTGG
>JBLNAC010000036.1:0-6935 GCA_050259155.1 Syntrophothermus sp. | reverse complement strand
CTTGTGGAACCGCTGCGGGTCCTCTTCGAGGTTGCGGGCGAGGGTGGCGAGCACGATCGCGAACTCCTCGGACTCCGCGGTCGACGGGTCGGGAACCGCGCCGGCCTTCTCGAACTCGACGCCCTTGTGGACGAGCAGGGTCGCGTCGCCACCGTCGTCGAGGATCATGTTCGGGCCCTCGCCGTCGGGCCAGAGCAGCGCCTGCTCGGTGCACCACCAGTACTCCTCCAGGGTCTCGCCCTTCCAGGCGTAGACCGGGATGCCGGCCGCGGCGATCGCCGCCGCGGCGTGGTCCTGGGTCGAGAAGATGTTGCAGGAGGCCCAGCGCACCTGGGCGCCGAGCGCGACCAGCGTCTCGATCAGCACCGCGGTCTGCACGGTCATGTGGAGGGAGCCGGTGATGCGCGCGCCCTTCAGCGGCTGCGAGGGGCCGAACTCCGCGCGGGTCTGCATCAGGCCCGGCATCTCGACCTCGGCGAGCGAGATCTCCTTGCGCCCGAAGTCGGCGAGGCCGATGTCGGCGACCTTGTAGTCCTGGGTGGCGGTGGCGCTGGTCATCTCTGGCGGGATTCTCCTGGTCTTGTTCGCGTTCGCAAGCTTGCTCCCGGTGCAGTATTGCCGAATAGAGTTGTCGCGGTGAGCGGGGTCGAGGTCGAGAAGCGGGTCGCGGCGGAAGCGGCGGCCGAGATGGTCGAGGACGGGATGACCGTCGGGCTCGGCACCGGCTCCACGGTCGCATACCTGCTGCCGGCCCTGGCGCGGCGCGGGCTGCGGGCCATCCGCTGCGTCGCCACCTCGGTCGCGACGGAAGAGGCCTCGCGCGAGCTTGGCATCCCGGTCGAGCGCTTCGACTCGCTGCACCGGCTCGACATCGCGATCGACGGCACCGACGAGGTGACCCCCGACGGCTGGCTGATCAAGGGCGGCGGCGCCGCCCACCTGCGCGAGAAGATCGTCGCCGCCGCCGCCGAGCGCTTCATCGTCATCGCCGACTCGAGCAAGCCGGTGGCAGCGCTGCGCGGGCCGGTGCCGCTCGAGCTCTTCGGCTTCGGCGCCGCCTCGGCCCTCGACCGCCTCGGCGAGGACGTCGCGCTGCGCGACGTGCCTCCGAGCCCGGACGGGGGACTGATCGCCGACTACCGCGGCCCGATCGGCGACCCCTCGACGCTGGCCGCGCGACTCGACGCGGACCCCGGGATCGCGGCTCACGGCCTGTTCCCGCCAGGGATGGTGTCGGAGGTCCTCGTCGGCAGGGGCGAGGCGGTCGAGAGGACGAGCGTCCACGTCTGATGGACCTGGTCGAGCGCGAGCGCGAGCTGACCGCCCTGGCCGAGCTGCTCGACGCGCTCACGGCGGGCCGGCCGCGGATGGCGATGATCGAGGGGCCCGCCGGCATCGGCAAGACGCGCCTGCTGACGGAGCTGCGGCGCGAGGCGGCGGAGCGCGGCATCCCCTCGCTCGGGGCCCGGGGCTCGGAGCTCGAGCGCGAGTTCCCGTTCGGGATCGTGCGCCAGATGCTCGAGCCGGCGCTGCTGGCGCGGCCCGACCGCGGCGAGCTGTTCGAGGGGGCGGCGACGACCGCCCGGGCCCTGTTCGCGCCGCCGGGAGCCGAGGCGCCGGGCGAAGACGCCTCCTTCGCGGTGCTGCACGGCCTCTACTGGCTGATCCACGACCTCGTCGGCGACCGACCCCTGCTGCTGACGATCGACGACCTCCACTGGTGCGACCGCCCCTCGCTGCGGATGCTGGCCTACCTCGTCCGGCGGCTGGAGGGAACCCCGCTGCTGATCGCCGCCACCGTGCGCAGCACCGAGCCCGGGACCGACCCGGCGCTGCTGGCGGAGATCGCCCATGACCCGATGACGGAGCGCATCCATCCCGGCCCGCTGAGCCGGGCGGCGGTGCCGGCGCTGATCGAGCGCCGGCTCGGCGCGGCTCCCGACGACGCCTTCGCCGGCGCCTGCCATTCGGCCACCGGCGGCAACCCGCTGCTGCTCGACGAGCTGCTGAAGGGCCTTGCCGCCGAGGGGGTCGAGCCGCGCGCCGACCGGGTGCGGTTCGTGCGCGAGCTCGGCCCGCGGGCGGTCTCGCGGGCCGTGCTCCTGCGCCTCGCCCGGCTGTCGGACCGCGACGTCGCCGTCGCCCGGGCGCTGGCGGTGTTGGGCGAGGGCGCCGATCTGTCCGAGGTCGCGGCGCTCGCCGGCCTCGAGGAGGTCGAGGTGGCGAGGGCGACCGTCGAGCTGACGCGGGTGGAGATCCTGCGCCGCGAGCAGCCGCTCGGCTTAGTCCATCCGCTGGTCCGAGATGCCGTCTACGACGACCTGCCGCCGGCCCAGCGAGAGCTCGAGCACGCCCGCGCCGCGCGCATCCTGCGCGACGCCGGCGCCTCCCCGGAGCGGGTCGCGGCGCACTTCCTCAGGACGCCGGCGGCGGGCGAGGAGTGGGTCGCCGACCTGCTCGCCGACGCCGCGCGCGAGGCGGCCGACAAGGGGGGTGCCGAGAACGCGGTCGCCTATCTGCGGCGCGCGCTCGAGGAGCCGATGGCCGCCGAGCGGCGCCCGGAGCTGCTGTTCGAGCTCGGCCAGCGCGAGATGGACGTCCGCGGCGACGAGGCGGTCGAGCACCTGCGGGCCGCCTATGCGGCCCTCGGGGCCCCCGAGGAGAAGGGCTGGGCCGGATACGCGCTGGCGCGGACGCTGATGTTCACCCGCCGCGAGGGCGAGGCGGCCGAGCTGGCCCGGCGCGCGCGCGAGGAGCTTCCGCCCGGCTTCGACGACCTCGGCCGCGCGCTGGAGGCGCTGGAGCTGGAGACGGTCTACTTCGGCCGCCAGCCCTTCGACGACGTGTTGCGCACCGCCGCCTACCGCGACGGGGTGCCTGGGGACGGCCCCGGGAGCAAGATGCTGCTCTCGGTCACCGCCTACACGTGGTCGAACCTGGGCGGGTCGTCGGAGCGCTGCGCGGCGCTGGCGCGCGAGGCGCTCGCCGACGACGTCCTCTTCTCGGTCGACAACGGCCTCTTCTGGGTGACGGCGCTGGTCGTCCTCCTCTACGCCGACCTCGACGAGACCGGGGACATCTGGGAGGAGGTGCGCCGGGTGGCCCACAGCCGCGGCTCGCTCTTCACGGCGCTCACCCTCGATCTCTGGCGGGGCTTCGACCTGCTGCGACGCGGCGATCTCGAGCAGGCGCAGGAATCGATCGAAGACGCCCTCGAGGGGATGTTCCTGTGGGCCGGCTCGGAGACGGGCATGGTGATCGAGTGGCCGACCGGGTTCCTGGGCGAGATCCACGTCGAGCGGGGCGCGCTCGAGGCGGCCGAGCGCGTCCTCGAGCGCGGAACGCCGCGCTCGCCGGGCGGCGACGGGCCGAACTTCTGGCGCCGGGCGAAGATCCAGCTGCTGCTCGCCCAGGGGAAGCCCGAGGAGGCGCTGGCGCTCTGCGACGAGTACGAGGCCGGCCTCGGCACGATGCGCAACCCGGCACCCGCCCCCTGGCGCACGCTCAGGGCCGAGGCCCTCGACCGCCTCGGCCGCCGCGAGGAGGGGATCGAGCTGGCGCTGGCCGAGCTCGAGGAGGCGCGGGCCTGGGGCGCGCGGCAGACGATCGGCCGCTCCCTCCGGGTGCTCGGCCAGCTGCGGCGCGAGGACGGGATCGACGACCTACGGGAGGCGGCGGAGGTGCTCGAGGGCTCGACCGCGCGGCTCGAGCACGCGAAGGCGCTGCTCGCGCTAGGCACCGCGCTTCGCCTGGCCCGCCGGCCCACCGAGGCGCGCGAGCCGTTGCGCCGGGCGCTCGACATCGCCAGCGCCTGTAGCGCCGAGGCCACGATCGGGCGCGCCCGCGAGGAGCTGGCGGCCGCCGGCGTCCGCCCGCGCCGTGAGGCCCTCGGCGGCGTCGAGTCCCTGACCCCGAGCGAGCGCCGCGTCGCCGCGATGGCGGCGGAGGAGATGACGAACCGCGAGATCGCCCAGGCCCTATTCGTCACCCCGAAGACGGTCGAGGTCCACCTCTCCAACGCCTACCGCAAGCTCGACATCAGCTCCCGTCGCCAGCTCGCCGCCGTCCTCGCGCCGTCCTAGGCGCCGCGGGAGGCGAGCAACGAGCAGTTATGGGGCGCGGGAGCGCGCGCCGGGGGGAGGGCTCGCGCCGCAGTCGACCTTGTCCGGGCTATGGCCCGGAAGAAGTCGACATCGAGGAAGGCGAACTCGAGGAACGCCATCGAACATCGGCTACGGAGCGGGCGCCTGCATCCGGTCCACCGCGGCGTCCCGCGACCGCCCGCCTCCGGAAGCGCTGAGCAGGTCGCGCTTCCGGCCTTTGGGCCCCCTGGCGACCCGAAGATCGGAAACGACCCGAAGGGGCCGGCGGAGGGCGCCTAGGGGTATCCGTCGGGGTCGATCTTGGGGGTCGATCTTGGGGGTCTCCTCGATGGCAGGCCGCTCTCCGGCGCCGATTCTGGGGCCGTGGACCGCACCAAGACGATCAGGCTGGACCTGCGGCTGACCGGGGATGGGCTCACCGGCCGCGCGCTCGACGGCAACGGAGCGCCGCGGGAGTTCAGCGGGCGGCTCGGCCTGATGCACACGATCGACGAGCTGCTCGCGAAACCGGGCGGCGAAGAGGAGGGGAGCATGAATCCCGAGACGATGATCCGCATGCCCGACGCGGCCGCGCTGGGCCGGCTGATCGGGGGGAACGTGATCGCGCCCGAGGGGGAGGGCTGGGACGCCGCGCGCGGCGCCTTCAACATCAACGTGGACCAGCGGCCGGCGATGATCGCCGAGCCGCGGGGCGCCGAGGAAGTCAGCGCCGTCGTCCGCTTCGCGGCCGAGCGCGGGCTGCGGGTCGCGCCCCAGCGCACCGGCCACAACGCCGAGCCGCTGGGCTCGCTGGCCGACTCGATCCTGCTGAAGACGACGCACCTGGACAGGGTCGAGATCGACGCCGGCTCGCGCCGCGTCCGCGTGGGCGCCGGCGCGCGCTGGGGGGACGTCGTGCCGCAGGCCTCGGAGCTCGGCCTCGCCGCGCTCCACGGCTCGACCCCCGACGTCAGCATCGCCGGCTACAGCCTCGGCGGCGGCCTGGGCTGGTACGCGCGCAGCCGGGGGCTCGCCGCCAACAGCGTTACCGCGATCGAGCTGGTCACCGCCGACGGCGAGGTGCGCAGGGTCAGCGATCGGGTCGAGCCCGACCTGTTCTGGGCGCTGCGCGGCGGCGGCGGCAACTTCGGGGTGGTCACCGCTCTCGAGCTCGAGCTGTTCCCGCTGACCGAGCTCTACGCCGGGGTCCTCTTCTTCGGCTTCGAGCGGGCCGAAGAGGTGCTGCAGGCGTGGCTGGCCTGGACCGCGGATCTGCCGGACGAGGTCACCTCGGTCGGCCGGCTGCTCCAGTTCCCGCCCCTCGAGGTGGTCCCCGAGGCCGTCCGCGGCAAATCGTTCGCGGTGGTCGAGGCCGTCTTCCTCGGCGGCGAGGCGGCGGGCGAGGAGCTGCTGGCGCCGCTGCGGGCGCTGGGGCCCGACCTCGACACGTTCGCGATGCAGCCGCCGGCGGGGATCGCCGAGCTGCACATGGACCCGCGCGACCCGGTTCCCGCGGCGAGCGCCCACGACCTCCTCGGCGAGCTGCCGCCGCGGGCGATCACGGAGCTGGTCGAAGCGGTCGGGCCGGGGTCGGGGTCGGGCCTGGTCTCGGTCGAGCTGCGCCACACCGGCGGCGCCCTGGCGCGCTCGGCGCCCCACCACGGGGCGCTCTCGACCCTCCCCGGCAGCTATGCGTCGTTCGCGGTCGGCATCGCCGCCGATCCCGAGACGACGGCACGGACCGCCGCCGACCTGGGGCGCTTCAGCGCCGCGAGCCGCCCGTACGCCGCCGGCCGCTACCTCAACTTCACCGAGCAGCCGGCGAACTGGGAGTCGTTCTTCGGCCCGGAGGCCCGCGCCCGCCTGCGGGCGGTGAAGGAGGAGTACGACCCCGGGCGCGTCTTCAAGGCCAACCACGAGATCGGAGCCGGCCGTTGAGGCCGGCTCCGCGGGAGGAGAGAGCGATGATCGAGTCGACCCGCGCAGAGAGGGTGATCGCCGCGGCGCTGGCGCTGGGCGCGACCCTCGCGGCGGTGCTGGCCCTGGCGGCGCCGGCCCGCGCCCAGACCTACGGCAACGGGTTCCAGATGGCCAGGTTCAAGGTCGAGATCAAGGGCTGGCAGAACATGGTCCAGCACCACACCAGGGAAGCGATGAGCGAATGCGACACCGCCGACCACTCGTTCGGCCGCGAGCGGGTCACCTTCCATTCGACCAAGCCGGTCTACATCACCGCAACCCACATGCCGGGGGAATTCAACCCGCAGCTGTTCGGCGGCCCCCGGCTCGGGATCCCGACCGTGGCCAGGGTGGAGCGCAGCTTCACGCCGGTGATCAGCCCCCCCGCCATCCCCTGCGAATTCAACGGCGGTGGCGGCGAAGCGACGAAACCCGACTGCGGAGCCAGGGTCGTGAAGCCGTGGCGGCTAAACCTCCAGTTCGGACGGCAGAGGAAGGACGCCCTGCTGCTCAGCGGCAACGGCGAACAGGACCCCTACCTGAACTGCCCCGGGGCGAGCGTCGACAGCTTTCCCTGGCTGCTGGTCGAACGATCGGGGCACAGGGGGAAATACATCTACGCCGATCTCTCGCGGGACGAGCTGTTCGACCCCAGGTTCCAGAAGTGGATCTCGATCGCCAACGGGACGGCGAAGAACGTCGGCTCGGACTACTGGGTCAAGACCGAAGTCCATTGGGAGGTCTCGTTCACCCGGCTCAAGAACAAGGTGCCGGCGCTCCCCGGGGCCGCGGGCCGGTGAAGATCGGCGCCGCGGGCCGGTGAAGATCGGTTAGGTTGGGATCGATGCCCGCCGAGCTGCTGACACGCGAGGACGCGCGCTGGGACTCCCAGCG
>JBLNAC010000035.1:0-5687 GCA_050259155.1 Syntrophothermus sp. | reverse complement strand
GACCCGCGGCCGCGGGCGCCGGTCCCGCGGCCCCGTCGCCGATCACCGCGATCGGCGCGCCGATCGGCAGCGTGTCGCCCTCCTGCGCCAGGATCTCGGTCAGGGTTCCCGCCACGTCCGCCTCGTAGGCCATGTTCGCCTTGTCGGTCTCGATCTCGACGATCTCCTCGCCGACCGCGATCTCCTCGCCGACCTGCTTCATCCAGTGCAGGATCGTCCCCTCCTCCATCGAGTCGGAGAGGCGCGGCATCACGATCTCGGGCATCAGATCGCCCCCTCGAGGGTCGCCAGCGCCGCGCTCACCACGTGCTCCTCGTGCGGGATTGCCGCCTGCTCGAGCCGTTTCGAGTAAGGCATCGGCACGTCGGCGCCGGTGACCCGCTGCACCGGGGCGTCGAGGTGGTCGAAGGCCTGCTCGGTGATCAGCGTCGCCAGGTTGGCGCCGACCCCGCCATGCGGCCAGCCCTCCTCGACGATGACCGCGCGATTCGTCTTCCGCACCGAGTCGAGGATCGTGTCGAGGTCGAGCGGGCGCAGCGTGCGCGGGTCGATCACCTCCGCCTCGACCCCGTGCTCGTGCGCGAGCTGGGTCGCGGCGCGCTCGGCGACTTCCGCCATCTTGAGGATCGCGATGACGGTGACGTCGCTGCCCTCGCGCCGCACCGCCGCCTCGCCGAAGCGGACCATGTGATCGCCGTCGTCGGGGACCTCGCCGCGCACTCCGTAGAGGCTCTCGTGCTCGATGAAGACCACCGGGTTGGGGTCGCGGACCGCCGCCTTCAGCAGCCCCTTCGCGTCGGCGGGGGTCGAGGGGCAGGCGACCAGCAGTCCCGGCACCTGCAGGTAGAGCGCCTCGAAGCTGTGGGAGTGGGTGGGGCCGAGCTGGTGGCCGCCGCCGCCCGGCATCCGGATTACCAGCGGCACCCGCGCCTGGCCGTTGAACATGTAGGGGATCGCCGCCGCGTGGTTGACGATCTGGTCCAGCGCCAGCAACGAGAAGTTGACCGTCATCAGCTCGACGATCGGCCGCAGGCCGTTCATCGCCGCGCCCACCCCGGCGCCGACGATCGTGTTCTCGGAGATCGGCGTGTCGCGCACCCGGCGCTCGCCGAACTCCTCGAGCAGCCCTTCGGTGACCTTGAACGCGCCCTGGAAGACGCCGACGTCCTCCCCCATCACGAACACGGACTCGTCGCGGCGCATCTCCTCTGCCATCGCGTCGCGCAGCGCTTCGCGCATCCGCATCGTCGCCATCAGCCGGCCGCCTCCTCGGCGTTGAGCGGCCGCTCTTCCTGGTCCTGGGGATCGATCCCGTCGGCCTCGCCGTCGACCGCCTCGCGCGACGCCCGGTCGTCCATCGCGTCGCCGTGGATCGCCGGGTTCGGCCGCGGCCCCGCCGGCTGCCCGGCGTAGGCCGCCCCCGCTTCCGCCAGCTCGCGCGCGGTGTCGGGCATATCCGCCTCGTCCTCGCCGCGGTGCGGCTCCGGGCTGCGCTCGTCGATCGCGTACCAGCCGCCCGCTTCGGTGTGCGCGTAGAGGCTTTCGTACATCGTGTCGAGCGGCGGCTCCGGCGAAGCGTCGGCGAACTCGACCGCCGATAGCACCACGCGCTCGGCCTCCTCGCGCGCCTGCTGCACCTCGCGCTCCCCCAGCACGCCGGCCGCGATGCAGCGCCGCCCGAAGGTCTCGATCGGGTCTTTCTCCCGCCACTCCTCGACCTCCTCGCGCCTGCGGTAGACCTCGGGGTCGGCGGCGGAGTGGCCGCGGTAGCGGTAGGTGAACGCCTCCAGCAGCGTCGGCCGGGCCTCCTCGCGCGCCAGCCGCAGACCCTCGGCGACGCTCTCCCGCACCGCCAGCACGTCCATCCCGTCGATGCGGGCGCCCGGGATCCCGTAGCCCTCGGCCTTCCGCGAGAGGTCGGTCTGGGCGGAGTGGCGCTCGACCGCGGTGCCCAACCCGTAGAGGTTGTTCTCGACCAGGAAGAGGACCGGCAGCTTCCACAGCGCCGCCAGGTTCATCGTCTCGCCGAAGTTGCCGGTGTTGGAGGCGCCGTCTCCGAACATGCAGACAGTCACCGCGTCTTCGCCCTTGTACTGGGAGGCGAGGGCGAGGCCGGCGGCGATCGGGAGGTTGCCGCCCACGAGCCCGTAGCCGCCCATGAACCGGTGCTCGGCGTCGAAGATGTGCATCGAGCCCCCGCGCCCGCCGCTGGTGCCGTCGACCCGGCCGAAGAGCTCAGCCATCACCCGGGCTGGCGCGGTCCCGCGGGCGATCGCGTGGCCGTGGGTGCGGTAGGTCCCGATCAGGAAGTCTTCGGGACGCATCACCGAGGTGGTGCCGACGATCGTCGCCTCCTCGCCGATCGCCAGGTGCAGGAAGCCGCCCGCCTTCGCACGCTGGTACTGGCGTCCCGCCTCCTCCTCGAACCGCCGGATCAGCGCCATCCGCGCCAGCAGCTCGTAGCAGGTGGGGGCATCGGGCAGATCGGCCATCGAAAGCCACCATAGATGATGCGGAACGCGGCTCGAGCACTTGTATACAAGGTTGCGACGAATGGGGGGAGGCTTATGAACGCAGGACCGCGACGGGCGCCCCCGGCCGCTCCTTTCGCCGTCGAAGACGCACCTCTTCCCGCATAGCGAGTCGAGATGCGTTCTCGACCGCTGGATGGCCGAGGCGCCGCCCGCGCCGCGCTCGTCGACCGACCCCCTGGACCGCGCTTCAGCCGTCGGCGGCCGCCACCGCTTCCTCGAGCCGGTCGTCGCCCCAGAAGACCTCGCCCTCGACGACGACCGCGGGAACGCCTTCGACGCCGCGCGCGGCCGCGGCTTCGGTCGCCGAGCGCAGCGCCTCCTTGACCGACCTCGAGCCGGCCGCCTTCTCCACCGCCCTCGGGTGCAGCTCGCAGGCGGCGGCGGCGATGTAGACGTTGTCGGGGACGCCGAGGTCCCGCCCGGCCGCGAACGCCTGGCGGAAGGCCGCCAGGGAGAAGGAGACGGCGCGGCCGGTCCGCTTGGCGAAGGTCGCGGCCCGCATCGCGGTCAGCATGTCCCCGGGCCAGGGCTCGGGCCAGACGATCGGCGGCAGCCCGTACGCCGCCGCCCGCCGCTCGCACGCCGCCATCCCCGCCTCGCGGCCGGGCCCGCTGCCCCACGACTCGCGGCCGAAGCGCTTGAAGAGCCCGCCGAGCAGGACAGGCTGCCACTCCGGCTGCTCCAGCGCCGCCTCGGTGAACAGCCCGCTGATCCGCTCCGCCGCCAGGTAGGCGTACGGCGATCCCAGGTCGTAGTAGAAGGTCGCGCGAGTCATCTGGGCGAGATCCTAGGACGCGAAAACCAAGCAGATCGGGGAGCGCAGGGAAGTGAGGCGAGGGGAGCGCACTCATGTGCGTGACCCGAGCCGAGCGACCGAGGGCCCCGAGATGCGCAGGTTTGCAGCGTCCTAGGCGTGGATCGCCCAGGCGTCTACCGCCCGGGCCGCGTCGAGGACCGCCTCGGAGACCGTCGGGTGCGGGTGGACGATCCGCGACAGCTCCTGGTAGCCGCCCTCCAGCGCCATCGTCGCGACCAGCTCCGCGATCATGTCGCAGGCGCGGTTGCCGATGATGTGGGCGCCGAGCAGCTCGCCGTACCTGGCGTCGACGACCAGCTTGACGAGGCCCTCTTTGTCGTCGTAGACGGTGCCGGCGCCCTCGCCGGAGATTTTCTGCTTGCCGACCCTGACCTCGTGGCCGGCCTCCTTGGCCTGCGCCTCGGTGAGGCCGACCGACGCGACCTGCGGGTGGGTAAAGGTGGCGCCGACGATCAGGTTCTGGTCGACCGGGTGGGTGTCGACCCCGGCCGCGGTCTCGACCGCGACGACGCCCTCCTCGGAGGCCTTGTGGGCGAGCGCCTTGCGGTTGACCAGGTCGCCGATCGCAAAGACCTTGGGGTTGGTGGTGCGCTGATAGGCGTCGACCCTGACCTTGCCGTCGTCCTCCAGCTCGACGCCGGCGCCGGCCAGGTTCAGGGCCTCGACGTCGGGACGGCGGCCGCCGGCGATCGCCAGATGGTCGACCTCGGTCGTGGTCTCGCCGTAGGTGAGCTTGACCGAGTCCGCGCCGGCCTCGACGCTCTGCACCGGCGTGCCGGTCGAGACCTCGATGCCCGCTTTCTTGAAGGAGCGTTCGAGGACCTTGGCGATGTCGGCGTCCTCGGCGGGGAGGATCTGGGGCAGCATCTCGATCAGGATCACCTCGGTGCCGAAGCGGGCGTAGGCGGAGGCGATCTCGGCGCCGGACGCTCCGGCACCGACGACGGCCAGCCTCCGTGGCTGCTCGGGCAGCGACCAGGCGCCCCAGGTGTCGACGACCCGCCCGCCGAACTCCACTCCCGGGATCGACATCGCGACCGAGCCCGTGGCGAGGACGACGGCTTTCGCCTCGTAGACCTCGTCGCCGACCCTGACGTCGCCGCCCTCGGTCAGCGAGCCCTCGCCCTCGATCACCTCGACCTTGTTGCGGTCCCAGAGGAAGCTGACGCCTTTGGAGAGCGAGTCGGAGACGGCGGCGCGGCGTGTCATCAGCGCCTGCCAATCGAGGCGGACGTCGCCCGCGACGACGCCCAGGTCTGCCGAGCCCTTCGCCTCGGCGTAGATCTCGGCCGAGCGCAGGACCGCCTTCGCCGGGATGCAGGCGTAGTTCAGGCAGCGCCCGCCGGCCTTGTCGCGCTCCACCACGGCGGTCTTCTGGCCCAGCTGGGCGGCGCGGATCGCCGCCACGTAGCCGCCGGGTCCGCCGCCGATCACGATCGTGTCGAAGGAGGTGGCCACTGGTCGATGAGCCTATAGGAGCGTCGGCGCCGGCCCGGGCGCCCGCTTGTGCTTCCCCCCAACCGGACTACTCGCGGCTGCCGGCGCGGGGCTGGCGCTGAGGCATCTGGATCCGCGCCATCGCCTTGACCATGAAGAAGAAGAAGCAGCCGGCGACGACGAGCAGGGCGGCGGTGCCGGCGAACTGGGCGAGGGTCGTCGCCTGCAGCGCCAGGCCGTAGACCGCGCTGAAGATGAGGAAGACGAGAGCCAGCTGGAACCCGAGCACCGCCCAGTACCGCGCCCGCCACATCCCCCACGACATCACGCCCATGATCAGGGCGGGAGCGAGCGCCTGGGTCAGCCTCGGGGTCTCCCCGTTCACCTTCACGCCGGCCGCGTAGCCGACGACGATCGAGGCCGCGATCAGCCCGGCGAGGACGGCGCCGATCGTCACGACAAGCGGGCGCTCGCCCTCGGCCAGCGGCTTCAGCGCTTCCCGCGCCGCCTGGTTGCGCTCCTCGGCGCGAGCGTAGCCGGCCATCATCCGCTCGGCGCCCCGCGCCTTGCGCTTGCGCCGCTCCTCAGCCACCGGGGGCCACGCCCCTCCAGCGCGCCGCCGGGTCGAGCAGGTCGTCCTGCCCGCTGCGCGGCGCGCCCTCGGCGGCGGCGAATGCGCGCCGCAGCGCCGCCGCGGCTGCCTCGGGATCCCGCGCGTCGCGGATCGCCCGCACCACGCACAGCCGCCGCGCCCCCGCCCGCACCACCTGCTCGGCGTTGTCCGGATCGACGCCGCCGATGCCGAAGAAGGGCTGCGAGGCGTGCCCGGCCGCGTAGGAGATCAGCTCCAGCCCGACCGCCGGGCGGCCCGGTTTCGTCGGCGTCTCCCAGACCGGCCC
>JBLNAC010000034.1:0-5166 GCA_050259155.1 Syntrophothermus sp. | reverse complement strand
GCAAAGGCAAGCCCGAGGACGCCGAGCCGCGCATTCTTGCCGGGCACGTCATCCAGGTGTGCATGGTCGTGGAATCAACCATCTAGGCCAGGACGAGGTGGCGGGCGACGACCTCGTCCAGCAGCGACTCCGCCAGGTGGTGGGCCTCCTCGAGGACGACACCCTCGATCGAGGGGACGCCGATCACGGTGAGGCCCGCGGCGCGGGCGGCGGCGACGCCGGGCGGCGAGTCCTCGAGGGCGATCACGTCCGGACCCGCATCGACGCCGAGGCGCCGGCACGCCTCGAGGTAGGGATCGGGCGCCGGCTTCGGCTCGGCGACCTCGTGGGCGCTGACGACCGCGTCGAAATGGGTGTCGAACCCGGTCAGCTCCAGCGAGCGTCGCACGAAGGGAAGCGGCGAGTTGGAGACGAGCGCGATCGGGGTGCCGCGCTCGCGCAGTCCTTCGAGGACCTCGCGCGCCCCCAGCATCGTCGCGACCCCGTGCTCGAGCTCGGCGACGACGAGCCCGTTCAGCTCCTCGATCAGCTCCTCGGCCCGCCCGGGGGCGTCGAGCCGTCGTTCGAGGACGGCGGCGGCGAGCGCCGCCGAGGTGCCGACGAGCTCGCGCTTGTGCGCGGCTGTGAACTCGAGGCCGCGGCGGGCGAACATGTCCTGCTCGGCGCGGGTCCACACGGACTCCGTGTCCAGCAGGAGGCCGTCGTTGTCGAAGACGACGGCTGCGGGCAGCTTGCGAGACATCGGCTCGATCATCTCAGCTCCATGCCGGGCGCCCTCCCCACCCAACCGAGCCGCTAGCGTCGCCGCTGCCATGTTCCACGTCGAGATCAGCCAGGGCCTGCGCCGCGCGCGGGTCTTCAACCTCGACCGGGCGGACCTCGTCGAGAAGGTGGTCCAGCCGTGGCTGGAGGACCGGCGGATCACGATGGGCGAGCGGGAGTGGAGGCCCCGCGACAGCGAGCTGCGAATCCTCGACGGGCCGAGGATGGAGACGACGGACCTGGCGTTCGGCCAGGGATGGTCGAACGCCGAGCGGGTCGCGCGGGACGTCACCGACGAGATCCTGCGCTCGGCGCCGCCGCCGCATACCCCGGACGCGTTCGCGATCGAGACCGAGGCGCCGGGGGCGCTCGGCCTCGAGGCCATCGCCGGCCAGACCGGGCGCCCGATTCCCTGGGCCGAGGCACGCGAGATGATCGACGGCCGCGACCCCCGCGTCGCGGCCGTGATCCTGGTCATGAGACGAGACGCCGGCTAACCGCCGAAGTCGAGCGCGGTGCCGCGCGGCAGCACCAGCACTGGATAGGTCGCGGCCTCGACCGCGTAGTCGCTTTTCGCGCTCAGCACGACTTTGCCGTCGGGGGCCTCCGGCCGGGAGCCGACGACCAGGAGGTCGACGGGACCGGAGCCGTACTCGCCGACCCTGGCGCCGAGCGCCGCGGCGAGGCTCTCCGCGGTCTGCCGCGCCGCCGGGTCGCCCTCGTCGATGATGCCGACGGTCCCGATGCTGATCGCCGGGACGTTGTGCAGCCCGGCGGGCGCGACGGCGATCGCGGCCGGCCCCCCAAGCAGCAGTTTGTGGGCGGAGATGCCGGGCTTGACCAGCCCCGGCGCGGTCCGGTACTCGGAGCCGAAGACGATCACGTCGGCGCCCTCGGCTTCGGCGAGCTCGGTCAGGCCGACGCTGGTCCCGGGATTGTGGACGACGTGGCGCGGCATCTCCGGGGCCCCGACCGAGGCCGCGCCCCTCGCCAGCATCTCCTCGGCCTCCTTCTCTTCCAGGGCGCCGCCGAAGGAATGGACGACGTAGGCGAGGGAGAGCTCGGCTCCGCCGAGGGCCAGCAGGCGCCCGAGCGTCAGGGCATCTTTGTCGTAGTCGGTGTCGTCGTAGGAAACGATCAGCTTCAGTGGCATGTCTCGGTGTCTCCTGTCTGCGGTTGTCGAAGCTCCGCTGCGATGGTCTCACCGCCGCTGTGGCGGAGCCGCCCAGCGGAAGGGCGAGGGCGGCTCCGCCTCTGCGCGTTTCGTCTCGATCCGCCTAGCCGGCTCCGCCCGGGGCGGCGGCGGGCGCCGGGGGCATGCCGTCGGGGTAGCCGAGCGACGGGACGTCGGAGGGGTACACCTCGTGCCCGTGGACGGCGATGTCGCCCGTTTCCATGTCCTCGTCGGTCATCCGCAGCGGCACCACCAGCCCGACCAGCTTGAGGAGGACGAAGGTGCCGATCGCCGAGAACGCGATCACCCAGGCCGCCGTCAGCGCCTGCCAGCCGAGCAGTTCGAGGCCGCCTCCGGAGATCAGGCCTTCGTGTTCGCCCGCCATCAGGTTGTTGGCGAAGACGCCGACCAGGAGGCCTCCCATGACGCCGGCGAAGGCGTGCGTGTAGACGACCCCGAGGGTGTCGTCTACGTTGCGGAACGGCCGCACCCGGCTCAGGTAGTTGAGCGCCAGGTAGACGACGACCGAGGCGACGACGCCGATCACGATCGCGCCCCAGCCGTTGACGAAGCCGGCGCCGGGGGTGATCGCGACGAGGCCGACGATCATGCCGTTGACGCTGCCGATCAGGCTCGGCTTGCGGCCGGTCAGGTAGTCGAGCGTGACCCAGACGAGGAAGGCGACGGCGGTGCAGAGGTTGGTGTTGAGGACCGCCGCGGAGGCGATGCCGCTGACTTCGTACCAGTCACCGCCGTTGAAGCCGTTCCAGCCCATCCACAGGAGCCCGGCCCCGACGGCCACCATCGCCAGGTTGTTGGGCGCGTCCACCTCGCGGTCGCGCTGCAGGCGAGGGCCGATCACGGCCGCCGCGACGAAGCCGGAGACCCCTGCGGCGAGGTGGATCACGTAGCCGCCCGAGTAGTCCAGCGCGCCCTGCTGGGCGAACCAGCCGCCGCCCCAGATCAGGAAGGCGTTGACCGTATAGATGAGGAGGGTCCAGAGGGCGACGAACGGGATCCAGGCTTTGAAGTTGAAGCGCCCGAGGACCGAGCCCAGCATCAGGATCGGGGTGATCGCCGCGAACACGATCTGGAAGTAGGCCAGCGTCGACTGCGGGAAGAGGAATTCTTCTTCCGCCAGCTCCGGTATGTGCGCCTGCTTCAGCAGGTCGGCGCTGCCGAGGATCGATTCGGGCTTACCGAGGAAATTGCCGAAGAACCCGGTGTCCTTGCCGAAGAAGTGAATCGGCTCCCCGAAGCCCATCTTGAAGCCGACCAGCACCCACAGGATCAGCACGATCGCGAAGGCGACGAACGCCATCATCATCGAGTTCACCGACCAGCGTTTCTGCATGACGCCGCCGTAGAGAACGACCAGGCCGGGAACGCTCATCAGCCCGACCAGCGTGGCGGCGGTGAGCTGCCATGAGTTGGCGCCTTCGCTCAACCATTCCATCTATCCGGTGCTTCCTTTCCTGTCGCGGGCCATGAACAGGACCGGCACCTCCAGAGCCCGATCGCTCCCCGGCCGGCACGCTGCGCCCATTTGGATTGGCCCGCGAAGCCTGTCGTCGCGCCGCCGGGGCCACTACGTACACGTGTCCAAAGATCGACCCCGATTGTTCTCCCGGGTGGCGGTACGGCGGCGGCGGAGGCGTGGCTAGGCTTCCGCCATGCCCCTGGAAGGACACTACGAGCGGCAGACAACGCCGCTCTACAAGCTCAGCCCCCGCGAGCTGAGGGCGGCCCTCGGCGCCCTCGCGGTGACCGTGGTGGCGATGCTGGCGGTGGTCCTCGCCACCGCCGGCGACTCGAGCCCCCCGGTCCCCAAGGGCTGCATCAAGGCCAACGTCGCGGGCATCGTCGGCGCCGAAACGATCAGCGCCTGCGGCCAGGAGGCGATCGCTGTCTGCCGCCGCGCGGCGCGGTTCAGCGGCGATCGACCCGAGACCATCCTCGCCAGCTGCAGGGAGCAGGAAGTCCCGTTCTGAGCGCCGTCGTCGCGGGCCGCTCAGCGCAGCGCCGCGGCCAGCGCCGCCAGCTCCTCGTCCACCTCGCCTTCGAGCTTGACCTCGGCGGCGTCGTCGTAGGGCGTCTCGCCCTTGGTCACGATCGCGAGCCTGCCACCCGCCCGCAGGGTGAGGTCCGGCAGCCCGGCGACCGGGTGGACGACGAGGGAGGAGCCCGCGCAGAGCATCAGCTCGGCCCCCTCCGCCAGCTCGGTCGCGCGGGCGATCGCGATCGCCGGCAGCAGCTCCCCGAAGAGGACGACGTCGGGCTTCACCGCAGCGCCGCAGGCGGCGCAGATCGCGACTCCGCGCTCGTCGAAGAGCGAGTCGACGTCCGCCAGCTCGTAGCGCGCGCCGCACGCGGTGCAGGAGGAGGTTGCGATCGAGCCGTGCACCTCGACGACGTTGCGGGAGCCGCCGGCGCGGTGCAGGCGGTCGATGTTCTGCGTGATCACGGCCTCGACCAGGCCGCGACGCTCGAGCTCGGCCAGCGCCGTGTGGGCGCGGTTCGGCAGCTTGTCGGCGAGGCTGTGGAAGCGTGGCCGGTAATAGGACCAGAAGCGCTCCGGGTCGCGTTCGAAGACCTCGATGTGGGCGACCTCCATCGGGTCGACCCTGGCCCAAAGGCCGGTCTCGGGCGTGCGGAAATCGGGGATCCCGGAGGGGACCGAGACCCCGGCTCCGGTGAGGGCCACGGTGCGCCGCGACCGGCGGAGCAGCTCCGCCAGGCGCTCGCGGGCGTCGCGCCCTACCTGCCGCCCCATCTCGGCGTGCGCTTGCCGAGGAAGGCCGCGATTCCCTCCTTCGCGTCCTCGCTGCCGAAGGCGGTCGCGAAGCCGCGCTTCTCGGCCTCGATGCCGTCGTCCAGATCGGCCTGGTCGGAGACCTGCTTGATCTGGCCGACCGCCACCGGCGCCTGTCCCGCCAGCTTGCGGGCCCACATCAGCGCGGTCTCGAGCAGCTCGTGGTCGGGCACCACCCGGTTGACGAGGCCTAGCTCGAGCGCCTCCTCGGAAAGGATCGCGTCGCCGAGGAGGTTCATCTCCAGGGCCCGGTTGGGGCCGACCAGGCGCGGCAGCCGCTGGGTGCCGCCGAAGCCGGGGATGATCCCCAGCTTGATCTCCGGCTGGCCGAATTGCGCGTCCTCGCCGGCGACGATCATGTCGCACGCCATCGCAAGCTCGCAGCCGCCACCCAGGGCGTACCCGCGGACGGCGGCGA
>JBLNAC010000033.1:0-2845 GCA_050259155.1 Syntrophothermus sp. | reverse complement strand
GCGGTGTCGGCGAAACGCGCCGAGTCGGCGGCGCGGGCCGCGTCGGCTTCCTGCGCGTGCGCCGCCTCGGGCACGCGGCCGAGCGTCGCCGCGTCGCCCGGGACGCCGGTGACCGAGCCGGGCGCGAGGCGGTTGCCGGGGATCGTCCCCAGCCGCATGCGATTGGCCGGCACCGAGCCGGGGACCAGCCGGTTGCCGGGCATCGACTTGACCCTGACCCGGTGCCCGTCGATGCGCTTGGCCCTCACCCCCGCGTAGACGCCCGTCCCCAGCGCCGCGAACAGCGCCACCGCCACCACCGCGACCACCGGCCAGCGCCGGTCCCTGCCTCCGCTCATCGTCTCCCCCTGTCTGAGCTGGCCCCGACCGGTGTCGACGCCTTTAGTGGTCTCACCTTAGCTGAGCAAAGACAGCTGCCGGCGATCGCGGATAGACTCGCTCGTACATACGGCCGGTGGTCAAGGGAAGTCCGGTGAGAGTCCGGCGTGGTCCCGCCACTGTGACCGGGTCGAGGAGATCGCTGGCGCCGCGAGCGCCGGCCACTGGGGAGGGCACTCCGTCCCCGGGAAGGCGCGATCCACCCACAGCCCCGGAAGCCAGGAGACCTGTCCCCGGCCAGCCAAGACAACCCTCGAGGAAAGGGTGGCTCATATGCCCGGAAGTGCCCCGAATCGGCTCGCGGCCGCGTGCGCGCTGGCCGTCGTCCTGCTCCTGATCCCAGTCGCGCCGGCGGCGCTCGCCAGAGGCTTCGAGGTGAGCCTGCGTGTCGTCGGCAAGGGCGGCACGGTCCTGGCCGAACGGCCGGTGCGGACGGCGACGACGTCGGTCAGGACGAGCCCGAGGGCGAGCTGCTTCGGCAAGGGCAGCGGCGGCAGCGGCAGGCCGGTCTCGCTGCCGGGGGACACCGCGATGGGCGTCCTCGCCGCGGCGTCGAAGGCGACGCCCGCGCTTAGCCCGCTGCTGCTCAGCGATCACTTCAGCTTCGGCGTCGCCCTCTGCGGGGTCGGCGGGAGCGTCGCAGCCGGCGGCGCCTCCTGGTACCTGAAGGTCGACCACAGGACCCCCCAGGTCGGCGGCGACCAGGTCAGGGTCCGGGCCGGCGACGAAGTCCTCTGGGATCTCGCGCCGGGCTACCCGTATCCGGACGAGCTGGTGCTCCGGGCGCCGCCGCGGGTCAGCGCGGGGATGCCGTTCGCGGTCCGCGTCTACTCCTACGACGAAAGGGGCCGGCGCGAGCCGGCCGCGGGCGCGAGGATCGTCGGCGCCGCCGGCGTCACCGGCGCCGACGGCAGGGCGACCGTGACGCTGTCCGGCCCGCGCCGGCTCGGCGCCAGCCGCGGCGGCGACATCGCCGCCGCCCGGGTGCCGGTCTGCGTCGGGGGGAAGTGCCCGGCGGCGCGCTGATCGGCCGGCTGCGCGGCCCGGCGGTCGCGGCGGCCCTGCTTGTCGCGGCCTCGGCGGCCGCCGGCTGCGGGTTGGGCCCGGGCGCGGACGTCGGCTCGGTCGACTTGACGGTGACGCATGACTTCGGGACGGTTGCAGTCCTGGAAGAAGAGGTCGGCGACGTGCGGGAATCGGCAACGGTGATGCGGGTGCTGGAAGGGGCGGCCGAGGTGACGACGCGCTACGGCGGCGGCTTCGTGCAGTCGATCGACGGCACCGAAGGCGCACAGCGCGGCGGTCGCGCCTACGACTGGCTGTTCTTCGTCAACGGCGTCGAATCGCCGGTCGGCGCGGCCGACTTCTCGCTGCGCGGCGGCGAGCGGATCTGGTGGGACTACCGCGATTGGACGGCGGCCAGCCGCGTTCCCGCCGTGGTCGGCTCCTTCCCCGCGCCACTGGTCGGCGGCTACGACGGCGGGCCCCGCCCCGTTGCCCTGCTCTGCGAGGGCGGGGGGTCGGCCTGTGGGGTCGCCCGCGCCGCGCTGGAGGACGCCGGCGTCGAATTGAGCCCGGCCGGGAGCGGCGGTGCGATCCGGGTGCTGGTCGGGCCCTGGGACAGGATCCGCAGCGACCCGGCCGCCGCGCAGCTGTCCTCCGGGCCGGCGGAAAGCGGCGTCTTCGCCCGCTTCGAAGCGACGAGGGGAGGGGAGCGGCTGCGCGGCCTCGATCCGGCCGGCGGGGTCGGAAGGGACTTCGCGCCCGATGCCGGCCTCGTCGCGGCGACCCGCCGCCTCGAAGCGCCGCCGACCTGGCTCGTCACCGGCGCGACCGCGGCGGCGGTGAGCGCGGCCGCCGCCGCGCTGACCGAAGCTCGGCTGCGTGACCACTACGCGGCGGCGGTCGAAGGCGGCCGCACGACACCGCTTCCGGTCGGGGCGCGATGAGGTCCGCGCTCGCCTACGTTCCGCGGGAAGGGCCGCTGCAGGCGGCCTCCCCGGGTGCCGCCGTCGCCTATCTCGCGGCGCTGCTGCTCGCCGCCTTCGTCTTCCCGAGCCCGCTCGTGATCGCGGCCGCCGGCGCCGGGCTCGCCCTCGCCGGCGTCCTCGCCGGCGCCCGGCGCGCGGTCGCGGCGTCGCTGCGGATGGGAGTCGGCCTGGTGGCGATGGTCGCCCTCGTCAACGCGATCGTCGTCGACCGCGGCACGACGGTGCTCGCGCGACTGGGCGAGTGGCCGCTCTTCGGGCGCGTCGACCTCACCCTCGAGGCGGTCCTGGCCGGGCTCGTCATCGGCCTGCTCGCTCTCGTCACGATGCTCGGCGCCGCCGTCTACTCCGCCTGCGTCGATCCCGAGCGCGTGCTGCGGGCGCTGCGGCCGCTCGCCGGCCGCTCGGCCCTGACGGCGACGTTGGTCGCGCGGCTGGTGCCGGTCGCCGCCGCCGACGGCAGCCGGCTGGGCGAGGCC
>JBLNAC010000032.1:0-5624 GCA_050259155.1 Syntrophothermus sp. | reverse complement strand
GCAGGCCGGTACGCGTCGGATTGACGCCGACCTCCTCGAGGAGGATCTCGCTGCCCTCGACCAGGAGGGCGGCGACGAGGAAGAAGGCGGCCGAGGAGAAGTCGGCGGGGATGACGATCGGCTCCGGCTCGAGCCGCTCCGCGGCCCGGATCGTCACCGCCCCGGGCTCGCCGCCCGCCGGCGCCTCGCGCTCGAGCCGGGCCCCGGCCGCGGCGAGCATGCGCTCGGTGTGGTCCCGGCTCGGACGGGGCTCGAGGACGCGGGTCTCTCCCTCGGCGAGCAGCCCGGCGAAGAGCAGGCAGGACTTCACCTGGGCGCTGGCGATCGGCAGCTCGTAGGCGATCCCGCGCAGCGGCGCTCCGCGCACCCGCAGCGGCGGCAGCCGGTCATCGCGGGCGTTGAGGTCGGCGCCCATGAGCCGCAGCGGCGCGACGATGCGGTCGACCGGGCGGCGGCGGATCGACTCGTCGCCGTCGAGGGTCCAGCTCTCGCCCTCCTGGCCCGCGAGCCAGCCGGGCATCAGGCGCAGCAGGGTGCCGGCGTTGCCGACGTCGATCGTCGCCGGCCCGGCGCCGCGGAGGCCGACCCCGTGGATCCGCAGCGGCGAGGCGATCGAGCCGCGTCGCGCGCCCTCGACCCGCGCCCCGACCGCCTCCACGGCGCCCAGCGTCGAGCGCGTGTCGGCGGCGTCGAGGTAGCCGTCGATCGGGGTGACCCCGTCGCCCATCGCCGCGATCAGCGCGGCCCGGTGCGAGATCGACTTGTCCGAGGGCGGCCGCAGCGCGCCGCGCAGGGGGCCGGAGGGGTCGAAGCGCGTCACCCTGCCGGCGCCCTACTCGGGACCGACGACGGTGGCCACGTGGCCGAGGTCGCGGACGAAACGCGCCGCACGCGCCGCCGCCTCCTCCCCCGCGACCCACAGCGTCACCGCCCCGGTCGTCATGTCCGGCGCCGGGTAGAGCGCCATGTCCTCGATGTTGACCCCGGCCTCGCCGAGCGCCAGCGCCAGCTGCGCCACCGCCCCGGGCCGGTTGGCGACGATCACGCGCAGCTCCACGAGCGGGCCGTCGGCGTCGCCGGCGTCGAGCAGTCGGCGGCGGTCCCCGCCGGCCGCCGCCTGCCAGGCGACGATCGCGACGCGGTCGCCCTCGCGGATCAGCCGCGCCGCGTCCTCGAGCCGCCGCGCGACAGACTCGACCGAGTCGGCGACCGCGCTCCGGTTGCTGGCGAAGATGTCGCCCCAGATCTCCGGGTTGGAGCCGGCGACGCGGGTCGCGTCGCGGAAGCTGGGCCCGACCTCCGGCAGCCGCCCGGTTGCGGCGGTGAGCGCGGCCGCCGCCTCCGCCGCGAGGGCGTTGGCGAGCACGTGCGGCATGTGGCTGACGGTCGCCATCAGACGGTCGTGGACGTCGGGGTCGACCGCCTGGGGGCGGGCGCCCAGGTCCGAGACGAAGCGCTGCAGGCGGTCGTAGAGCAGGCCGCTGGAGCGCTCCGTCGGCGTCAGGTACCAGCGGGCGCCCTCGAAGAGGTCTTCGCGCGCGCTCTCGACGCCGGCGGTCTCCGCGCCGGCAAGCGGGTGCCCGCCGATGAAGCGGTCGTCGGCCCCGCGGGCGGCGACCAGCTCGCCCTTGGTCGAGCCGACGTCGCTGACGACGGTGTCCGCGCCGCAGGCCGCGAGCGCCGCGCCGACCTGGTCGGGCAGCGCCCCGACCGGAGCCGCGCAGAAGACGAGATCGGCGCCCTCGCAGGCGTCGGCGATCGAGCCCGCGGCGCGGTCGATCGCACCGCGCTCGAGCGCCCGGGCGAGCGTATCCTGCGAGCGGCTGTGGCCGACCACCTCGGCGCCCAGGCGTCCGCGCGCGGCGAGGCCGATCGAGCCCCCGATCAGGCCCACGCCGAGCACCGCGACCCTGGCGGCCACGGCTCAGCGGTCCTGGCCGCTTCGCGCCTCGACGGACTCGGCGAGCCGCTCCAGCGCGGTGACGGTGTGCTCCCAGTCGATGCAGGGGTCGGTGATCGACTGCCCGTAGGTGAGCTTCTCGCCGGGCCGCAGGTCCTGGCGTCCCTCGACCAGGAACGACTCCAGCATCACGCCGACGATCGCCCCGTTGCCGTCGGCGATCTGGTCGGCGATCTCACCGGCGGCGAGCATCTGCCTCTCGGGATCCTTGCCGCTGTTGTCGTGGGAGGCGTCGATCACGAGGCGCTCCGGCAGGCCGGCGACGCCGAGCGCGACGAGCGCGTCCTCGACCTCGGGCGGGTGGTAGTTCGGGACCCCGCGACCGCCGCGAAGGATGATGTGGCAGTCGGGGTTGCCGGTGGTGTGGAGGATCGCCGGCTGGCCGGCGTCGTCGATCCCGGCGAAGGCGTGGGGTGCAGCCGCGGCGCGGACCGCGTCGACCGCGACCTGGACGTTGCCGTCGGTCCGGTTCTTGAAGCCGATCGGCATCGAGAGGCCCGAGCCGAGCTGGCGATGGGTCTGGCTCTCCGCCGTGCGCGCCCCGATCGCCCCCCAGGCGACAGCGTCGGCGATGTACTGCGGCGTGATCGGGTCGAGGAACTCGCAGCCGACCGGCAGCCCGAGGTCGACCACCTCCAGCAGCAGCCGGCGGGCGATCCGCAGGCCGGCGTTGACGTCCCCGGATCCGTCCAGGTGCGGATCGTTGATCAGGCCCTTCCAGCCCGTCGTCGTCCGCGGCTTCTCGAAGTACACGCGCATCACGATCAGCAGCCGCTCCTCGAGCCTGCCCGAGAGCGCCGCGAGGCGGCCGGCGTAGTCGAGCGCCGCCTTCGGGTCGTGGACGCTGCAGGGCCCGACGACGACCATCAGGCGCGGGTCCCGCCCGTGGAGGACCTCGATCACCTGCTCGCGCGCGCGCACGACCTCCCGCGTTCGCTCCTCGCCGAGCGGCAGCTCTTCTAGCAGCGTTTCGGGCGGCGCCAGCTCGACGACTTTCGCGATCCGCCGGTCCCGGACCGGGTCCCTCCTGGCTCCCTCCTGCATCCCGATGAACATTTTCCCCTCGTCTTTCTTCAAACCTCCGGAATCGTACTTTCTGCTCGCCGGCCGCCAGACCTCGTGGCAGCGCGGTGCGCCTGCTGGGCTCTAGGGCGCCCGGGCCGAGATGAGGTCGCTCGTCGGCGGGCTCGGCCGCCGGGCCGGACGCCTAGCTAAATCGCCAATACCAGCGGGTCGACAGGCAGGGGGCGACGGCGTCGGCGACGCGGGTGCCCGGCGCGAAGGTGGGCCTGTCGATCACGGTCCCCTTTGTAGCACGGCGGCGGCGTGGATCGGGGCGGCGGCCGGGCGCGGCCGCGATCAGCCGGTCAGCTCGGCCATCGCGGCGAGGAACCGGTCGTCCTCCTCGCGGGTGCCGTAGCTGACCCGGATGTGACCGGGGTCCCCCAGCGGCGTCCCGGGCCGGACCGCGATCTTCCGCTCCCCCAGGGCGGCGACGACCTCGGCCTCCTCGTGCTCGCCGAGGTCGATCCAGGAGAAGTTGGCCTGCGAGACGGAGGTGCGCAGGCCGAGGTCCCGCAGGGCCTCCTCGACGCGCAGCCGCTCGGCCACCGTGCTCTCGACCCGGCGCAGGACGTCGTCCCCGTGCAGGACCGCCTCCGCCCCGGCGGCCTGGGCGAGCGCGTTGACGTCGAACGGCTGGCGGACCGCGTCGACCGCGGCGCGGAAGTCCGCCGAGCCGATGCCGTAGCCGACCCGGATCCCCGCCAGGCCGTAGCACTTGCTGAAGGTCCGGAGCAGGACCAGGTTGGGGAAGTCGTCGAGCAGGTCGACGGTGGCGTCGGGGTCGTCGTCGGTCTGGAACTCGACGTAGGCCTCGTCGAGGATCACCGTCACGTGCGGCGGGACCCTCTCGCAGAACTCGGCGATCCGGGCCGCCGGGAGGTGTGTCGCGGTCGGGTTGTTCGGGTTGCAGACGATCGCCAGCTGGGTCGCCGCCGTCAGCTCGGTCGCCATCGCGTCGAGGTCGTGCGCCTCGCCCTCGGCGAGCGGCACGCGGACCTCGCGGGCGCCGCTGAGCGCCGCCAGGTACGGATACATCGAGAACGACGGCCAGGCGTAGACGATCTCGGCCCCCGGCTCGCAGAGGGCCAGCGCCGCGGCGAGCAGGATCTCGCAGGAGCCGTTGCCGACCGCGATCCTGCCGGGCTGGGTCTCGAAGCGTTCGGCGAGCCGGCGGCGGAGCAGCGTCGCGTCGGGGTCGGGGTAGCGGTTCATCGCCGCGGCAGCGCGCTCGATCGCCTCCACCACCTTCGGGTGGGGCGGGAAGGGCGACTCGTTCGACGCCAGTTGGGCGATCTCCCCCGAGGCGATCTCCTCGGGCGCCTGCCCGGTCGGCACCCCGGCCTTGTAGCCCGGCATCCGGGCAAGCTTCTCGGCGAAGGTGATCGTCATTGACCCGATTCTGACGCAGCCGCCGCTACTGGGCGGCCGAGAGGTCTTCGCGGAGGCGCTGCGCCTCGCCGACGTAGACGTGGGCGGGGCTCGCCTCCGCCGGCCCGTAGAAGTGGAGGAGGACGCGGATAACCCGCGGCATCGAGCCCGGAACGGGTATCTCCCGACAGCAGATCAGGGGCACGGTCGTCAGCCCGAGCCGCCGCGCGGCGGCGGCCGGGAACTCGGCGTCGAGATCGTCGGTGGCGGTGAACAGGCAGCTGACCATGTCCGCGGGCGCCAGCCGGTTGCGCTCGATCAGCTCCCGCATCAGCTCCTCCGTGGCGTCGAGGATCGCCGCCGACTCGTTTGCCTCCGCCTGGACGGCGCCGCGCACGGCGAAGAGTCGCTGTCGAGAGAGGTCGTCCGGGGTCATCGCGGGTCCGGTTCGGGCAAGCGGGAATCTTCCCAGAGCCCGGCGATCTCGTCGTCGCCGAGCCGACGGCAGGCCCCCTCCGGCAGATCCCCGAGCAGCAGCGAGCCGAAGCCGACGCGGCGCAGGGCGAGGACGCGGTTGCCCACCGCCTCGAGCATGCGACGCACCTGGCGGTTCCGCCCTTCGCGGAGGACGATCTCGATCTCGCGGGGGCCGCGCCGGCGCACCGTCGCCGGCGCCGTCGGACCGTCCTCCAGCTGGACGCCGCGCCGCAGGCGCTCGAGCTCGGCGTCCCCCAGCCGATCGCGCAGGCGCGCCAGGTAGGTCTTCGGGACCTCGTGGCGGGGATGGGTGAGGCGGTTCGCGAGCTCGCCGTCGTTGGTCAGCAGCAGCAGCCCGGTGGAGTCGGCGTCGAGGCGTCCGACGGGATAGAGGCGCGCCCCGGAGTCGACCAACTCGACCACGGCCGGCCGGCCACCCGGCTCCCGCGCCGTCGAGACGACCCCCGCCGGCTTGTTGACCGCCCACACTTCGGTCGCCTCCGCCCTGACCGGCGCGCCGTCGACCCGCACGTCGTCGCCCTCGTCGACGTCCCGCGCCGGGTCGGTCACCACCTCCCCGCCGACCGTGACGACACCTTTCGCGATGATCAGCTCCGCTTTGCGCCGCGAGGCGACTCCCCCGTGGGCGAGGAGCTTGGCAAGCCTCATGGGCGCGAGGCCCACCTCACGGCTCAGCCCGTTGCTCTCCCGCCTTCAGCAGCCGCTCGCGCAACTCCCGCTCGTCCTCGGAGCT
>JBLNAC010000031.1:0-11878 GCA_050259155.1 Syntrophothermus sp. | reverse complement strand
GCCTTCGGAGACGATCCGCTCTGCGACCGCGCGGGCGCCCTCCTCGTCGGCGCGGTAGTTGACCCGCACCGGCCAGCCGTCGCGGGCCAGCGCCAGCGCCGTCGCGGCGCCGATTCCGCGCGAGGAGCCGGTGACGAGGGCGCAGCCCTCCGGGCGGGCCATCAGCCGTGCCCCCACTCGATCACGGTCGCGCCCCAGGTGAGGCCGGCGCCGAAGGCGGCGAGAAGCACCGTCGCGCCGTCGCGCAGGTCGCCGGCGAGGCGCGCGTCCTCGAGCGCCAGCGGGATCGAGGCGGCCGAGGTGTTGCCGAGGTGATGGATCGAGTCGACGACCCGCTCGCCCGGCAGCCCGAGCCGCTCGCCGACCGCGCGCAGGATGCGGGCGTTGGCCTGGTGGTAGACGAAGAGGTCGACGTCTGCGAGCGCGACGCCGGCAACGTCGGCGGCGGCGACGGTCGCGCCGGCCATCCGGTCGACCGCGTGCCGGAAGGTCTCGTGGCCCTGCATCACGGTCAGCCCGGTCTCCCGCGGGGTGAGGATCAGGTCGGCCTGCGAGCCGTCGGAGGCGAGGACGAAGGGGCCGATCCGCCCGCGCTCGGCGCCGCGGACGAGGACGGCGCCGGCGCCATCGGCGAAGACGGCCGCGGTGCCGCGGTCGTCGGGGTCGGTGATGCGGCTCATCAGGTCGGCGCCGACCAGGAGCGCGTTCGCGGCGCGGCCCGACTCGATCTGGCCGCAGGCGAGCGCGAGCCCGGCGACGAACCCGGCGCAGGCGGAGTTGACGTCGATCGCGGCGACGTGGGCGCCGAGCTCGGCGGCGACCCGGGGTGCCGCGCCCGGCATCAGGTCCTCGTTGCTGGTCGTCGCGACCAGCAGCAGGTCGAGGTCGCCGGCGGCGGCGCCGGCGGCGGCCAGGGCCCGCTCGGCGGCGGCCGCGGCGAGCTCGGAGAGGCGCTGCCCGGGGGCGGCGATGCGCCGCTCGTGGATCCCGGTGCGCTGCACGATCCAGCTCTCGTCGATGCCGAGCCGCTCGGCGATCGGCGCGTTGGCGACGACGGCATCGGGCACGGCGACGCCGAGGCCGGCGATCTCGCTGCCCAGCCCGGGGGCGCGCGGGGCGGCGGCGGTGGACGGCGCGGCAGCGGTCTCGCTCATGCCGCCGGGACCGCCTCGGGCTCGGCCAGGGACCGGGCCTCGACATCGTCCAGGGTGCGGCGGACGAGGCCGGTGAGGACGTCGCCGGGGCCGGTCTCGAGGAAGCTGCGAGCCCCGTCGGCGCGCATCCGCTTCAGCGTCGCCTGCCAGGCGACCGGCTGGGTCAGCGCCGCGGCGAGGCCGTCGCGGGGGTCGGCGAACGGAGCCGCCGCGGTCGAGGAGAGAACCGGGACGCGCGGCCGGCGGAACTCGACCTCGTCGAGCGCCGCCCGGAACCCCTCGGCGGCGGGCGCCATCAACGGCGAGTGGAAGGCGCCGGCGACCGGCAGCCGGATCGCCTTGAGACCGTCGGCGCGCGCCTGGCGGCGGGCCTCGCCAAGCGCCTCGGCGGCGCCGGACAGCACCATCTGCCCGGGGGCGTTGTCGTTGGCGACGGTCAGCCCGAAGCCGGCCGCGAGCTCGTGCACGCGGGAGTCCTCGCCGCCGAGCACGGCCATCATCCCGCCCGGCGTCCGGGCCGCGGCCTCGTCCATCAGCTCGCCGCGGACGACCGCGAGGCGAAGGCCCTCCCCGGGCTCCAGCGCGCCGCCGGCGACGAGCGCCGCGAGCTCGCCGAGCGAGTGGCCGGCGATCTGGCCCGCGGCGGGGGAGCCGGCCTGCCGGTAGTGCGCCAGGCTCGCGCAGAAGATCGCCGGCTGCGCGAAGCGGGTCCCATCGCCGATCCGCTCGAAGGGATCGGCGCCGAGCCGGTCGCGAGCCTGCGCGACCAGCTCGGGGCAGCCGGCGTCGGCGACGGCGGCCATCCCGGGGGTCTGGCTCCCCTGCCCGGGGAAGAGCACGGCGGTGGTTGCGGCGTCGTTGGCCACGTTATGGATAGTGGTCCGCGGGCGGACGTAGGTGACACCGCCGCGCCGGCCATCCCCGCCATTCGGGGGATCGGAGGCGACGGTCGGGGGGTCGGGGCCGTCGATGCCCTCCCCCCTCGCGCGCCGGCGACGGCCGCCTGGCGCCGCCCGCCGCGACTCGCCTCAGACCAGGATCTTCAGCCGCTGGGCCTGGCGGGTCGCCTCGGCCCGGTTGCGAACGCCAAGCTTGCGATAGATCGCGCTCGTGTGCTCCTTCACCGTGTGCGGCGAGAGGTGCAGGTGCTCGGCGATCTCCTTGTTGGTCGACCCGGTCGCGATCAGCGACAGCACCTCCTGCTCACGCTCGGAAAGCGGCGAGTCGAGCGCGGCATGGTCGGCGAAGACCTCGGTCCCGAGCGAGACCATCCGCACCGCCTTGACGACGTCGACCGCCGACCAGTCCTTCGAGATGAAGCCCGAGGCGCCTGCGGAGCGGGCGACGAAGGGCGAGATGACGCCGGCGCCCGAGATCAGCAGCACGCGCGTGCCGGGGCTGACCGCGCGGATCTCCTCGCAGACCTCGGCCCCTGATTCGCCGCCCAGCAGCATGTCGACCAGCGCCACCTCGGGCCTGACCTTGCGGCAGGTCTCGACCGCCTCGGGACCGGTCGAGGCGGCGAGGCAGCGCTCGACCCAGCTCTGCCGCTCGAGCAGCAGGCGGAAGCCCCACTGGACGACGTCGTGGTCGTCGACGACGAGGACCCGCAGCCTGCCGTCGTCCGACGCCATCAGGCTGCCGCCTCCACGGGGACGACGAGGCGCACCCGCCAGCGGTCGTCGTCGACGGCGCCGAACTCGACCAGCCCCTCGTACCGGAGCGCTTCGAGCGCCGCCAGCCGCAGCCCGAGGCCGCCACCCCTGGCGTCCCTGCCGGCGCCCACGCCGTCGTTCTCGACGGTGAGGCTGAAGGTCTCGCCGTCGGAGGCGACGCGGACGTCGATCCGGCTCGGCATCGCGTGGCGGTCGGCGTTGCGCAGCGCCTCGGCGAGGACGGATTGGGCGAGGGGCTCGAGGGCGGCGGGCACCTCCACGCCCTCCCCCCAGTCGAGGCGCAGCTCCGGGCGCCGCGCCGAAATCCGGCCCAGCAGCTTCACCAGGCTCGTCTGGCTGGCGCTCGGCGAGGGCGCGACCGGGCGCGTCAGCGCGTGGCGGAGGTCGCCGACGACGGAGCGCAGCTCCTCCTGGCAGCGGCGCCGCTCGTCGGCCGAGAGCCCCTGCTCGGAGCCGATCGCCATCGCCACCCCGAAGAGGCGCTGGATCGCGTTCTCGTGCAGCTCCCGGGTCAGCTCGACGCGTTCGGAGAGACGGCGCTCGCTTTCGCGTCGCTCGGTCGAGTGCTCGACGCTGGCGACGAGCGCGGCGAGGCGGCCCAGGGTCAGCATCGTCTCGCGCTCGCCGTCGTCGAGCTCGAAGTCCTCGCCGCCGCGGTCGGCGAAGATCACGCCGAGCCAGCGCCGTGCGGCGGAGATCGGGGTGCAGGTGATCCGCGCGGTATCGGCGAGCTCGGCGTAGCGGGCGGGGATCTCGCCGACGAGGCTGCCGCCGACCTCGACCACCCGGTCCTCGGCCAGCGCCCGCCGTGCGATCGGGGTCTCGTCGAGCGTCCCTTCGATCGTCTTCGCGATCTCGGGGTCGACCCCGTGCGAGCCCATCGGGATCACCGCCCCGTAGGCGTCGTCGTGGAGCAGCAGCGCCGCGCGGCGCATCGTCGTCAGGGTGCAGACGGCGCGACAGACGCGGTCGTAGAAGACGCCCGATTCGGTCGCCTCGTCGAGTTCGGCGAGCAGCCCGACGACCACCTCGACGGTTCCGGCGCGGGGTGCGGGGGCAACGGTTGCGATAGCCGAGTTTCCCATTCCCGCAGGGAGATTGCGAGCCTCTCGGTCAGCCGGCCGCGGCCTCGTCGGCGACGACCACCATCGAGTCGTTCCGCACCCGTCCGGCGGGGATCGAGTCGTCGCCCGCGAGCAGCCTGCGCAGCGGCTCGCGCTTCTCGGCCCCGGTCACCAGCCAGAGGATCCGGCGGGCGGCGTCGAGCGCCGGGTAGGTGAGCGTCATCCGCCGGTGGCCCTGGTATTTGCCGCCGGTCATCGCGACGAGGCGGTCGTCGACCTCGAGCACGCTGTCGCCGGGGACGAGGGAGGCGGTGTGGCCATCGGGCCCGAGCCCGAGGTGGACCAGGTCCAGGCTCGGCGGCAGCGAGTCTTCGTACTCGCGGGCGGCGCCCTCGAGGTCCCGCTGGGTGACGGGCATCGGGCGCAGCGCGGTCTGGTGGTCGATCGAGAGCCCCAGCACCATGTGGGTGAGGTTGCGGTCCTCGCTGCCGGGCGCGGCGACGCGCTCGTCGACCTGGAACAGCTGCGTCCGCGACCACGGCATCCGCTCGAGCTCCCCCAGCAGCGCCAGCATCGCCCAGGGCGAGCGGCCGCCGCTCATCGCGAAGGCGAAGCTGCCCCGCGCCTCGGCTGCCACGGCGCCGGCGGCGGCGATCAGCTCGGCGGCGCGCCGGGCCGCTGCCCGCTCGTCCCCGGCCACCTCGAGCTCGATCGCCATCAGCCCGGCTTCTCCTCGTGGCCGCCGAACTGCTTGCGCATCGCCGAGAGCACCCTGTCCCCGATGTCGCCGAGTCCGCGCGAGTAGAAGCGCTCGTACAGCGCGGCCGTCAGCACCGGCGCCGGCACCCCCTCGTCGATCGCCGCGATCGAGGTCCAGCGGCCCTCGCCGGAGTCGGAGACGCGGCCGGCGAAGTCGGACAGATCGGGGGATTCCTGCAGCGCCGCCGCGGTCAGGTCGAGCAGCCAGGAGCCGATCACGCTGCCGCGGCGCCACACCTCGGCCACCTCGGGGATGTCGATGTCGTACCGGTAGTACTCGGGGTGGTCGAGCGGCGCGGTCTCGGCGTCGGCCTCGCGGCTGACGTTGCCGGCGTCGGCGTTCTCGAGGATGTTCAGGCCCTCGGCGTAGGCGGCCATGATCCCGTACTCGATCCCGTTGTGGACCATCTTCACGAAGTGGCCCGCCCCGTTGGGCCCGCAGTGCAGGTAGCCGTTCTCCGACGCGGTCGGCTCGCCGCCGCGGCCGGGGGTGCGCTCGGCCGCCTCGACCCCGGGCGCGAGCGAGGCGAAGATCGGGCCGAGCCGCTCGACCGCGCGGTCGGGGCCGCCGATCATCAGGCAGTAGCCCCGCTCGAGGCCGAAGACGCCGCCGCTGGTGCCGCAGTCGACGAAGTCGATGCCCCGCCCGGCCAGCGTCGCCGCCCGGCGGATGTCGTCGCGGTAGTAGGAGTTGCCGCCGTCGACGATCGCGTCGCCGCTCTCCAGCGCCGCGCCGACCTCCTCGATCGTCTTCTCGGTGATCTCCCCGGCCGGGACCATGACCCAGACCGAGCGGGGCGGGGTCAGCGCCGAGACAAGGTCCTGGACCGAGGAGGCGCCCCGGGCTCCCTCGCCGGAGAGCGCCGCCACCGCCTGGGGGTCGACGTCGTAGGCGACGATCGTGTGGCCGTCCCGCATCAGGCGCCGGGCCATGTTGGCCCCCATGCGGCCGAGGCCGACGATTCCGAGTTCCATCCGCAACCTCCTGGGTCCGCTGGGGGGTCCAAGGCGGGCTCGCCGCCCGCCGCGGCCCATCCTACTTTTCGCCAGGGGGTAGCCTGCGCGGCGATGGCGCAGCAGCGGGGCCACGACGAAGACGCGAGAGCGGACGTCCTCGCGATCTTCGGCATCAGCGGCGACCTGGCGAAGAAGATGACGTTCAGGGCGCTGTACCGGATGGAGCGCGCCGGCCGGCTCCACTGCCCGATCGTCGGCGTCGCGATCGACGACTGGGACGACGAGCGGCTGCGCGCCCACGCCCACGACGCGATCGCCGACACCGTCGGCGATCCTGACGGCGACGTCTTCGACCGGCTCGCCGCCCGCCTCTCCTACGTCCAGGGCGACTACGGGGACGCCGCGACCTTCGAGCGCGTCGCCGAGGCGCTGGGCGAGGCCCGGCGCCCGGTCTTCTACCTCGAGATCCCGCCCTCGCTATTCGCGACGGTCGTCAACGGCCTCGGCGCCGCCGGCCTGACCGAGAGCGCGCACGTGGTGATCGAGAAGCCCTTCGGCCACGACCTCGAGTCGGCGCGGGCGCTCAACGCCGAGCTCTGCGCGGTCCTCACCGAGGACCAGATCCTCCGCATCGACCACTACCTCGGCAAGGAGCCGGTGATGGACATCACCTACCTCCGCTTCGTCAACTCGATCCTCGAGCCGGTCTGGAACCGTGAGCACGTCTCGCACATCCAGATGACGATCGCCGAGGACTTCGGCGTCGAGGACCGCGGCCGCTTCTACGACGCCGTCGGGGCGATGCGCGACGTGATCCAGAACCACGCGATGCAGGTGCTGGGGCTGATCGCGATGGAGCCGCCGACCGGCAACCACCCCGACTCGATCCGCGACAAGAAGCTGGAGCTGTTCAAGGCGATGCGGGCCGCCGACCCGCGGCGCTACGTGCGGGGCCAGTACGAGGGCTTCCTCGAGGTCCCCGACGTCGCCCCCGACTCGACCACCGAGACCTTCGCCGCGGTCGAGCTCGAGATCGACAACTGGCGCTGGAGCGGCGTCCCCTTCTTCGTCCGGGCGGGCAAGCGCCTGCCGTCCAAGTCGAGCGAGGTGACCGCGGTCTTCCGCCGTCCGCCGCTGCTCGGGATCGGCCACGGCAAGACGCCGGAGCCCAACAAGATGACGTTCCGGATCGAGCCGGCACCGGGCTCGCGCCTGCGGATGTACGCGAAGCGGGCCGGCGAGGAGGCCTTCCAGCCGGCCGACCTCGAGGTCCTCTTCGAGCGCGTCCCGGGCGAAGACCCCGAGCCCTACGAGCGCCTGCTCGGCGACGCCCTCGCCGGCAACCACAACCTCTTCACCCGCCAGGACGCGATCGAAGAGACCTGGCGCGTGGTCCAGCCCCTGCTCGACGAGCCCGGGCCGGTCCACCGCTACGCGCCCGGCACCTGGGGCCCGAAGGAGGCGGACGGGCTGCTGCGGGGCGTGGCGACCTGGTCGGACCCCTGGCTGCCCGCCGGCGGCTGAGCGCGGCCTCGGCCGGCCCATGAGCGGGCGCGGTCCGGGCCGGGTGCGGCGCAGCGCCCTAGCCCGCCTGCCGCTGCAGGGTCGGCAGCGTCACCTTCACTTCCGAGGCCCGGACCGTGAAGGGATACTTGCCGGCCTGGTAGTAGGGGGCGTCGCGGCCCAGCAGCTCGAGCTGGACCGTATGCCCCGGTTCGAAGCGATACCCGTTGCCGTGCAGCTGGAATTCGATCCTGCCGCTCTGGTTGTTCTCGAGCGCGTAGACGCCGCGCGTCACCAGCAGCTGGGTGCCGTCCGGCGAGACGTCCCAGAGCCGGGCGTCGATCTGGCCGTAGAGGCCGGTGGTGGAGATCCTCGCGCTGACCGTCGGCAGGCCCATCAGGGTGAAGCCGCCGGCGACGGTGCGCGAGTAGGTCGCGACGTTGGGCTCGGGGGTGACCGGGATCGTCTTGCAGGCTTCGGTCGTGCCGAAGACCGGGTCGAAGGCCTGGGCGACCGAGAGCAGCCCGCCGGCGGAGGTGAATTCCTGCGCCGGCCTGGAGCCGAAGCTGAAGCTGCCCCGCTGCAGCGAGCGCCAGCCCTTGCCCCTGAACGGGCCGCCGTCGGGGGCGGCGAGGGGGCAGGTCTGCGTGAAGGCGGTGACCGAGCCGGGCGCCGCTCCCAGCTTGCGGGCGCCGAGCAGGTAGTGGGCGAAGAAGCGCGCCGCCTGGTCGTTGAAGTAGTGGTTGAGGCCGGGCTTGTTGGAGCCGCGGCTGTGGCCGAGGTCGCCGAGCTGGAGGCTGACCGGGGCCTTCCTGTCCTTGGCGCGCAGGTAGCCGTAGACCCGCAGCGCCTGCTCGGGCGGGAACAGTTCGTCGTCCCAGCCGCTCTGGATCAGCATCGGCGCGGGGGTCGCGGCGCCCCTGACGAAACGCAGGGGGTAGCCGCCGTTGTTGCGGTAGACGCCCTGAAGCGCCTTCTTCGCTTCCGGCGGCAGCGGCGCGCCGGCGTCGATCCAGGCTTTGTCCTGGCTGATGTTCGCCGAGGCGTCCGTGCAGGGGGTCGAGGCCGGGGCCCCGCCGCAGTAGTAGCCGCTCAGCGCGCCGGTCAGGTAGACGCCTCCGAGGTAGCTGGAGATCGGAGCCCCGAACGGCTTCACGCTCTGTTCGTAGGGTGCGACCTCGGTGTCGAGGTAGCGGCCGTTGGGGATCAGCGCCGAGACCAGGTCCGACCACGGCCAGCGCGGATAGGCGGCGGCGATCCGCATCCTCTTGCCGTCGGGGCTGCGCCAGGGGACGAGCTTGCCGTTCGGCCTGCGGACCTTGTCGGCGAGGAAGGCGAGCTCGATGCTCTGGCCGCCGCCGTAGGAGATCCCGGTGACGCCGATCGCGCGGGGCCGGACGACGCCTTCGTCGGCGAGCAGGCCGAGCAGGTACTGGGTGTCGCGCGCCTCGAAGCGGCTGTCGGCGAGGCGGATGTAGCCGCGGGCGCAGGGCCCTTCGTGGTCGCCGGCGGGCCCGCCGCCGCAGGAGCTGCCGAAGCCGCGCGCCGTGTAGGTGACGACGGCGTAGCCGCGGCGGGCGAAGAAGACGTTGTTGTAGCGGTACAGGGAGGAGCCGCCGGCTTCGTCGGGGGCGGGGCCGGCGGGGGTGGAGGTCTCGAAGTTGGTCTTGTTGCCGCCGAAGCCATGCAGCATCACGATCGTCGGGAAGGGGCCGCTGCCGGCTTCGGGCAGGGTCACGTCGACGTCGAGAGGCACCCCGTCGAAGGAGGGGACCCGTTCGGCGAGCGTCTTGGTCGGGCAGAAGCGAACCCCGTTCTCGAGGCTGCAGGCATGCCCGAACGGTGCCGGCGGGGCGGCCGCCGCGCCGGCCGCGGCCAGCGCGAGGGAGGCGCACGCAAGCGCTGTTGCAGCGATCAGGGAACGTGCTCGTCTCCTCACCCGGTCGGGGAGCATACGCGGCTCGCGTCGTGTTGGGGAGCCCGGAGGCCTCCCCCGGTTCGAAGAAAGCACCGATCGCCGCCCGGCCGACAGCTCCCGCCGCGCTCGCGGCCGTCGCCGCCGCAGCGCTGCTGGCGGCGCTGGCGCTTGCCCTGATGGCGGCCGCTCCCGCCCGCGCCGGCGTGCTCGAACCCCGCGGCAAGCGGGTCTGGTTCGGCGCCTCCGACACCGGGGACCCGGCGCAGTTCGGCGAATTCAGCCGCTCGGTCCGCAAGCACCCGGCGGTGATCGAGTCGTTCCGCAGCTGGGGCGCCGACTTCCATGGCTCGATCGAACGCTGGCAGTACGCGCGGGCGCGGCCGATCCTCCACATCACGACCGCCGACAGCGGCGACGGACACGAGCTGATCACCCCGGAGGCGATCGCCGAAGGCGCCGGCGACGGCTACCTGATCCGCCTCAACAAGCTCTTCTACGCGAAGGGGATGCGCGCCTACATCCGGCCCCTCGGCGAGCCGAACCGCTGCCTCAACGTCTACGCGGCCTACGACTGCGAAGGCAACCTCCGCGACGCCGCCCACCGCCCCCGCTGGTACCGGCTCGCGTTCCGGCGGATCTACGTGATCGTGCACGGCGGCGGCAAGCGGAGGAAGATCGACCGCCGCCTCGCCGAAGCCGGGCTGCCGCCGCTGACCGAACCGGTCCCGGGCCTGCCGAAGGCCCCGGTGGCCGTGATCTGGAGCCCGCTGCCGTCGGGCTCGCCGATCACGCCCGCCAACCGGCCCCGGAACTTCTGGCCCGGGGCCCGCTGGGTCGACTGGTCCGGCACCGACTTCTACGCCGGCTATCCGGAATGGAAGGCGCTGACCGGCCTCTACCGCCGCTTCACCGCCGGCGGCAAGCCGTTCGCGATCACCGAGTGGGGCATCGAATCCGGCGACGACCCGACCTTCGTCAGGCGGCTCTTCACCTGGGTCGAACGCCACCGGCGCTGCAGGATGCTCGTCTACTACCAGGACTTCGGAGCCAACAGCACCTACCGGATCCAGAACTACTCGGCGAGCCTGCGGGTGCTGATGGCGCGCCTGCACTCTCCCCTCTTCCCCTCCTTCGCGCCCGGGTTCCCGCAGGTGCCGCCCCCTCCCCCGGGCGGAGTCTCGGCGCGGCGCTGAGCCGGCCGCCGCTCAGCGACGGGGAGTGCCGGGGCCGTCGAGCAGCACGACGTTCCTGCGGTAGCCGGTGAAGCTGTTCTCGAGCTGCCCCCACCGCAGCAGCACCGGCGCCGGCGCCCGGTAGCGCAGCAACGTCATCCGCCCCAGCGTGCGTCGCTCGACCTCGCGGAACCCGGGCGGCAGGGTGCGAGCGCCCGGCGGCGGCGGGCGGCCGCTGACGACGTCCACTTCGGCCACCGGGACCGGGCTCCGCCGCCAGCTCTTCCACTTCGCCTCGCGCTCGCCGTGTCCGAGGTAGAAGGAGAGCGGTTCGCCCCCCTGCTCGTAGGCCACGATCGCCCGCGGGACGCGCGGGGCCCCGATCGCGGCGGCCGCGGCGCGCCAGTCTTCGCGCTGCAGCGCCGGGTGGAAATCGGCGTACACGTCGAATGCCAGCAGGTAGGCGACCAGCGCGGCGAGGACCGCGAGGCCGACCCGGCCCGCGCGCCGGGTGGCGGTGCCGACGGCGACCACCAGCGCCAGCGGCAGCAGCGCGGGGAGCAGGTTGCGGCCCAGCACGTAGTCCGGGCCGAGCGCCGCGGAGGCGATCGCGAGGGCGATTCCGCCCACACCGACCGCGGCGCTCAGCCCGGCGGCGCGCCGCTCCTCCGCCCCGCCGCGCCAGAGCAGGAGCGCGACCGCCGACGCGCACAGCAGCCCCGGGATCGCCGCGTGCTTGAGCAGCGCTTCTTCCCCGGCCAGGAAGGCGATCGCGGCGTCGTGGAGGCGCCCCGCCAGGCTCGAGGACCCGATCCAGTCGTTGTTGGTGCCCTGGGCCTGATGCAGCGCGATCGGCGAGAGGGCGAGGCCGGCGGCGGCGATCGCCGCCAGCGCCCAGCCGAGCCGCCGCAGCGGTCTGACCCTGGCCGCCAACAGCGCCGCCTCGATCGCCATCGGAAAGACGGCGAAGTAGTGGCTGGCCAGCGCCAGGGCCGAGAACGCCGCCCACCAGCCGAGGTCGCGGGCGGCTCCGGTGCGTAGCGCGCGGAAGAAGAAGACGAGCGCCGCGGCGCTGAGCAGGACGAGCAGGGCGTACGCTCGCGCGTCCTGCGAGTACCAGACCAATATCGGGCTGACGGCGACGATCGCCCCGGCGGCGAGGCCGGTCCGGCGGTCGAGCAGCTCGCGTCCGGCCAGGCAGGCGACGGGCACGGTGGCGGTGCCGAACAGCGCCGAGAGGGAGCGCAGCCCCACCTCGCGGACGCCGAAGAGGTGCGACCACCCCCAGGCGACCAGGTAGTAGAGCGGCGGCGTCGACTCGCTGGTCCAGACCCGGTGCATCGTCCCCGGGAGGCTCGCGACGAGCACCCTGCCGGCGGTCACCGCCTCGTCGTAGCGGTAGCTCTGCAGGTCGAGGGTGGCGAAGCGCAGGACCCCGCCGAGCAGGACGATGGCGCCCAAGGCCAGGAGCGCGGGTGAGGCGACGAGACGACGGGCCGCCGGCATCCTCGCGCATCATCCCTGAAATCCCTACAGCGAGGCTGGCGACCGCGTGTGAATCCGCTTAGGGCGCTCCGCGCCGCTGCCGCGGCGGCTACCGTTGCCGGGGCTCGCGCGCCGGGGACGCCGGTTCCTCCAACCGCATGACGCTCGACGAAACCCTCGAGAAGATCCG